>JANQKH010000117.1 GCA_028281215.1 Phycisphaeraceae bacterium
CCCGCCCTTGGCTTGAGCGCGCTCACTCCGTCGCCGACACGCAGAACTACGATTACGCGCTTGACTGTTTCATCAACGGCCTGAAACACGACCTGGAGAACATGGCTGAGCACGAAGCCCTGTTTGAAGTCGCCCAAAAACGCCTGGTCAGCGGCGGCAAACCGCACAAAGGCTGGGGCGGTGGCGGCAAAACATCCGTCGACAAACTGTTGCACGCCGAAACCCTCTGGGCTAAAGACCCGCACAACGTCAAACATGCCTTGGCGGTGATGGACAAGGCCGCCGACCTCAATCGCGAACAGGACGATGTCGACCTGAATGAACTGGTCGCCTGGGCAGGCGATTGGGTGATCAAACTCAACACCGGCAAGAAGCAGGACCGCAAGATCTTCATCCAGGCGATGGACCTGTTCAAGGAAATCGAAGCATTCGGCCCGGCGATCAACTGCTGTCGCATGGCGATCAACATGCAACCCGGCGACGGCCCGCTTCTGGGCATCCTCAAAGATCTGGAAGCTGAAAAGGCGATCGTTGATTCGCGTGTTGAAGAGGAAGGCGACTTCAAAAAAGGGGTCAAGAACCTCAAAGAGATTCAGGATCTCGACGAAGCGGACAAACTCACGCACTCGGCCGACAAACAGGAAGAGATCATCAACCAACGCCGCGAAGTGTACCAGGCAAACCCGGACGACTTGGACGCGATCGAAAAATTGGTCCGCGCGCTGCTGCAAAAGGAAACCGATTCTTCGGAAGAAGAAGCCATCGAAGTGCTGACCAAAGCCCACGACGAAACCGGACAATACCGCTTCAAGATGTCCATCGGCGACATCAAGATGAAGCAGTTCAAACGCTACGTGAATATGTTCAAGAACAAGGTGAAGGAAGACCCGGACAACGCCGCCATGTGGCAGGATGAACTGGAAAACATCCGCAAGGAACAACTCGAGTTTGAGTTGGGGGAATTTGAGGAGCGAACAAAGAATTACCCGACCGACATGCGCATGCGATTCCAGTTGGGCAAGCGGTTCATCACAGCCAAGCGCTACGAAGACGCCGTGGAAATGTTCCAGGATGCGCAAACCGATCCGAAACTCAAAGTGCCTTCCAAGGAAGCACTGGGCATGTGCTACATCGCGATGGAATGGCTGGACTCGGCGATCGATACGCTCAAGGAAGGCATTGAAATCTACCCACTGAAGGACGACGAACTGGGCATGGGCCTGCGATACCTGCTGGTCGACGCGCTGGAGCAACAGGCGATCAAGACAAAGTCCGTTGAGGTCGCCCGCGAAGCCCAGCAGACCGCCAGCGAAATCCTTCAGGTCAACATTCGCTACCGCGACATTCGCGACCGCGTCGAAAAGTTGAAGAAGATCGTCGCCGACCTGATGGACGACCAAAGCGCAGCGTGACCGGTTCGTTTGCTGACCTTTCTTTCCTAGTGCAGTTGACGCGACGTGATCATTCCCGAATGCCGAAAATGCGGCTACGATCTGACCGGCATGCCCACCAGCGGCAAGTGTCCGGAGTGCGGGCAGGATTACGACGTGAAATACAGAACCGGCGTTCGCCTGCCTGAGTCACCCGTCGAAAAGAGCCAGCGCATTTACGCGAGGGCGCGCACCATCATCCTCGCTGCCATCGGCGTTATTTTGCTTGGCGTCGGATGCTACGCGCAGTTCATCCTCGACTTTGAAATGGCGATCTACACCGTCGGATTCCTCGGCCTCATGCTCCTGTTGGGCGCGGGGATCAGCTACATCTCGGAGTCGGATGATTGAGTGGGCGTCAACGCATCGCTCGGGAGCACCGCCTCGACGCCAAGCCTTGGTTCCGTCCCACGCCACGTGCGAACAAGGTTGCCACGATGGCGAATCAACACAAGCAATCCCATCGCACAGGTCACAACAAAGAACGGCAACAACTCGCGAGGATCTTGGCTGTGCATGCTCGCCCAGAACCAGACAAACAATGGCAGGCTCACACCCGCCAGCACGCTCGCCAAACCGACGTAGCGAAACGTTCCCGCGACGACCAACCAGAGCACCAACCCGGAAAGCCCGGCCGAGGTCAGGTGAGGCCAGACGCCAAGCAGCACACCGAACCCGGTCGCGACACCCTTGCCGCCTTTGAACTTCAACCAGATGGGAAAGATGTGCCCAACCATTGCCGCGGCCCCGACGGCCAACCATTGCCAAGCCTGCGTCTGCGACAGCGCCGGCTCGGAAATGAAACCCAATGCGACGCCCGCCGCGAACGTCGGCACGGCGCCTTTGAGCACGTCCAATATGAAGCAGAGAATGCCCCACTTTTTGCCAAGCACGCGGCCGACATTAGTCGCCCCAACATTGCCGCTGCCGACGCGGCGGATATCGATCCCCTTGCATCGCCCCAGGATCAGAGCGAATGAAACCGAGCCACACACGTAGCCGACGCCACACCACAAAAGCCAGGAACCCTGCATAGTCGGCATGGTAGCGAACCGGCCAACGGGGTGGTTCGTCTGGAATGACGGCATTTACATCGCCGAGTTCTGCCCCTATGATAAAGTGGTCATGCGTACTTTCCTGATGCCCATCTTCGTCGCCGTCCTGAGTGTGTTTGCCACACCGGTCATGGCGGCATGGGACAAAGCCCCTGATGACGCGTCGTGGTTGCCCCCCGTGGTGGCGGTGGTGCTCGCGCTGCTCGTGCTCGCGGCAAACATGAAGAACGCCAAGCGCGGCCATCAGGATTAAACGCAGCCTCCGGCCGGCGCCGACGCAGAAAGTGCCGGCATCAGCCTGCATGACAACGCCCGCCTGTTCTACCGAATCCAACGTGTTTGCTTTTCCCGTTCGCTTTAACCCACTTGTCGAGGAGCCGTCATGAACAAACGATCTCTCAGAGCGCTGGTCGCGCTGAACGTGTGCCTGTTGGTGGCACTGGTCATGGTCACGCTGACACCCGAAAAGGCCGAGGCCCAGATCGGGGGCGCCCAATACATCATGATTGCAGGTCAGGTTGTCGGCCAAACCAACCAGAACGCGGTCTACATCATCGACGCATCGCGCGATGCAAAGATGGTCGCCCTGTTGTTCAACGGCGGCAACAAACGACTTGAAATCATCGCCGGCCGCAAACTGATGGATGACTTCCGCGGCGTTGGGGCAGGACGTCCACGCTAAGCGCAGGACGCCTGAACTTCGCACCAAGTCGCCCAACCGTTTGTACGTCGCACATACACCCATTCAAAAGACCCTTCGCATACCACTGCGAATCAATCCATAAGGAATTCAAGATGAATCAAGTCCAACTCGCCTGTTGCAGCCTGATCGCCTCGGCCTGCGTGCTGATCGGCCTGCTCGTGGTCAACATGGAAGACAAGCAGATTCTTCCGTCCGCGAATGCCGACCTCGTGATCGCCGGCACCAACATCACCCTGATGACCACCAAGACGCAACCCAACGAAGAATCGCTGTTCCTGCTTGATGGCCAAAACCATCGCCTGCTGATTTACCACCTCGACCTCGCCCGCAAGCGCATCGAACTGGCCGCCAGCGAAGACCTGCGCAAGATCTTCAACAACAAGGGCGGCGGCATCCGCGGTCGCTAATGGCCAACGCCTGAACCTCAAACACCCCTCCAACCGCGCGCGCTCCGGCCCGCGCGGTTTTTCCTTGCGCCAATCGTCCGAAAACCCGCCATTTACGCGTCGCTGGTCACCTTGCAATCCTACATTTACAATCCCCTCATGCAGCACGATTCCTACCAGCAGACCACCGACATGATCGAACGCCATGCACGCAAGGTGCTCGACGGCGGTGAACTGACCCTCGACGAAGCTCGCCAACTCGCCGCCGTCACCGGCGACGCACGGTATGACCTGTTCTATTGGGCCAATAAGATTCGCATCCGTCACGTCGGCGCGGCCGTCAAGTTCTGCTCCATCGTCGCCGGCAAAGTCGGCGCCTGCTCTGAAGATTGCTCTTACTGTTCGCAGAGCAAACACTTCGACACCGGCATCACGCCCAGCAAACTCTCCGTGGACGAAATGCTCGACGCCACTGAGCAGGCCACCGTCAACGGCGCGTCCAGTTTCGGCATCGTCAACTCCGGCCGCGGCCCCACCGAAAAGGAACTTGACTGGCTTGAAGACTACTACCAACGCGTCGTCGATGAAGGCAAGATCCGCCCATGCGCCACGCTTGGTGAACTGTCTGAAGACCAGGCCCAACGCCTGGTCAACATGGGCGTCCAGCGCATCAACCATAATCTCGAATCTTCCCGCCGGCACTTTCCCAACGTGGTCACCACGCACACATACGATGACCGCGTGCGCACCATCGAGATTGCCAAGGCCGCCGGGCTTTCCATCTGTTCGGGCGGCATTTTCGGCATGGGCGAAGACTGGGAAGACCGCCTCGACATGGCGTTCGAGCTTCGCCGACTCGGCGCCGACGTGGTGCCAATCAACTTCCTCAATCGCATCGAAGGCACCCCGCTTTACGAAAAGGTCGGCGATCTGCATCCGACCGAAGCCTTGCAGATCATCGCCGTCTTCCGGTTTATCCTGCCCGACCGCGAACTGAAAGTCGCCGGCGGCCGTGAAGTCATCCTGCGCGACATGCAAAGCTGGATCTTCTTCGCCGGCGCCAGCAGCTTCCTGATCGGCAACTACCTGACCACCTTCGGCCGATCGCCCGATCAGGACCATCAAATGCTTCGCGATCTTGGTGTGCCATACATCACCTTCGATGAAGTCGAACACGAAGCCCCGGTCGAAACCTCCTTCGGGCCCAAAGGCAACGACTCACTCGCCGCTCTGCCCGTCGTGAACGCTTGACTGTCACGCATCCTCATTGATCAGTCTTCCAATCGCTTCACGTAGACAAAATACGTACCGTGAAACGTTTTGCCTTCGCCGGTGAACAAACCCGCCAACCGGGTTTTGCCGGCTTTCAACTTCAACTTGAACACCACTTCTTTGGCGCCGGGTTTCACCGGCGCTTCGACGCTTTTGTCGCCCACGGTCAACCTCGCCTTGGTCGGGCTGATTTTTTTGCCCGGTGTTGTGCGAAATGCCCGTGTACCCGGCACCGGTTCACCGGCCGGCAACGGCGCATCGATTGCCGTGTCCACTTCCTCCGGCCAACGCCTCAATCGAAACTCATACTCGCCGTCTTCCACGATCTTCACATTCCAGAATCCGGTGTTGCGCTGCCCCGTCGTCGCATTGCGAATGTGCGCCTGATTCCAGGGTGTCGAACCAGTCGTGATCCAATCGTGCGACGTCAGCCGAGCCGGGTTTTCCGCCGGGTGACCGAGATAAATCGCCGTATCCTGCTTGAACGTTGGCGTCAGTTCATCCCACCATGCGTCATAAAACTTCGTCAACCGCGCCACCACCTGCGGGTGATCCTTGGCAACATCCGTCTTCTGCCCCGGGTCGGTTTTGATGTCGTACAGTTGCTTGCCGTTGATCAGGCGCCACTGCGACGTCATCACCGAACTCTTGCGCCACTTGATCGGATCCTTCACCCGCTGCGAATCGGTGACCAGAATCCGGTCCGGCCACTGGCCCCCCTGATTGAAAAACAACGGCGTGATACTTCGGCCGTCGAACTTCACACCCTTCGGCGCATTGATGCCGCAAAGATCGATCAACGTCGGCACCACGTCGACATGCGCGGTGATCGGCTCCACGTCTCGTCCGCCGGTCAGTTTGCCTTTGGGCCAATGCACAAAGAACGGCACACGATGCCCGCCGTCGTATTCACTGCCTTTGCCCGCGCGCATCCCTGCGTTGAACGTTCGCCAACCGGACGAAGAACCGTTGTCCGTTGTAAAGATAAAGATCGTATTGTCCGCCAACCCTTCATCTTTCAGGAACGATCGCAACTTGCCGACGTTCCAGTCGATGTTGGCGATCATGCCGTAGAAATGTGCCTGTCCGGTGCTGAACTTCTTTTCATAAGGCTTGGCAAACTTCGGCGGCGCGTGCATCGGACCATGCGGCGCATTGGTTGAAATGTACGCCAGGAACGGCTTGCCCGCCTTCTTCTGCGCCTTGATAAACCGTTTGGCGTAATCAAAAAACACATCCGTGCAGAAACCCTTCACCGGGACCGGCTTGCTGTTGTGCCAGTAGCTGCCGTCGAAATACGCGTTGTCCCAATAGTCCGGCGTCTGCCCCACACCGCCGCCACCGTGACGCAACACTTCCGTGAACCCGCGATCCTCCGGGCGGAATGGATAATTGTCACCCAGGTGCCACTTGCCGAACATGCCCGTCGCGTAGCCGGCGTCCTTGAAAATCTGGCTGACAAGCACTTCGTTCTCGCGGATCATCGAACGACCCATGATCGTGTGCCACACGCCGGTGCGATTGGTCCAATGACCGGTCAACAACGCGGCCCGCGTCGGCGAGCACGTCGGCGATACGTGATAATCCTTCAAGCGCACCGACTCGCCATGCAACGCATCCAGATTCGGCGTTTTGAGCACGGGGTTACCGTGACACGATAAGTCGCCATAGCCCTGATCGTCGGTGATCACAATCACCACATTGGGTTTGCCCACCGTCTCAGCCTGCGATGTCGGCATGGCGCCCCACATCGTGAAACAGACACAGCATGCCACCAACAACAATTTAAATGAATGAGCCATCATCTCTCCAGGCATCAAGGGTTGATCCAGTGAATTCGCAAGGCAATCAAGCGCCCCACCGGACCCGCCAACATACCGCCGGCGACGAAGAAAGACCAAATCCCCCACTTGGCGGCACGCCACTCCACCCCCTCCTCCTGCTCGCAACAATCTCTATAAACATTGTGTTCCATTGGCCTTACATCATGACTCAGGGTTGCCCCTCTGACGGCGATCCGCCAGATTATCTGACATCCCCCGCGCCTTGGAGCAACCGAACAACATGCCCTCGGCGCAAGCGAAAACGGACGCCAGATGGGATATTTTGACATCATGGCCTATGATAACAGGTGCCCAAACATTTTTCAAACGAACGTGGCCCTTCATCATTTCATACAGGGGAGGCGGTATCCTGCCAAGAGAAAGGCAAAAAGCCGAAGCGGATTGAAATGAACTCGACCCGCTAAGGAGATCAACATGGAGATCACCTCTAACCTTCCACTTTCACGACGCGGCATGCTTCAATCGATCGTCTTCGGGGGGACAACGGCCTTGTTTCATCCGCGCGCCCTTGCCGACCATGTGGATCTGAATCCGGTTTCATTCATTGTCGTCACCGATACACACATCGGTTACCGCGGCAAGGACGGCGCTGCTCAGCGTTGGGTGCTCACGGCCAAAGCCATCGCCGACGCTAAGGGTGATCTGGTAATTCATCTGGGCGACGTGGTCGACGCGCGGCGGGAGGATCAGTATCCGGTCTATCTCAAAACGCGCAAGACCATCGGCAAGCCCGTCCATGAAATCCCCGGCAACCACGATCCGGAAGGCCTGTTTCGCAAATACCTTCGCAAAGAGATGGATACCGTGGTCGAACACCGCTGGTTGCGTTTTGTCCTGCTGAACAATTCGCGGACCGACTCACATGACGGCTTTTTGAGCAAGGAACAAATTGCATGGATCGACAAGCAGTGTGTTCAGGCAGCAAAGGATGACAAGTTTGTGATCATTGCCATGCATGTGCCGGCTCATTTCAATCGCCCACCGGATCGAGCGTGGTACGTCAAACCAAAACACGGCCAAACCGAACTGTACAAGGTGATCGCCCGGCATGAGCACCGTATTCTCGCACTGTTCCACGGCCATTTTCACAACGGCATTCGGGGCTGGCAGGATCACGGCCCCGTGCATGAAATCTGTTTCCCCTCCGCACTCTACAACCAGAACCGCGGTCTCGAAGCCAAACAGGCGCCGGGATACAACCCATCCACCTTCGATCCCGGTTTCACCCAGGTCACGATTGAGAACGGCGTCATGGCGCTGAACTATCAACCGGTCGGCAAAGGCAAACCATTAACGCACCCCTGCCCACTGAAACAGATCCTACCGTCCCGAAAAGGCGCCTGACCCTTCATTGATCTTCTCTCACAACACGCTTTGCCGGACCGATTCATTTCCCGCCCATGGTCAGTGTGGTGATTCGAACGCCCTTGCTCGGTGCGTCGTCGGCGATGCGGGTGTCGATGTAGAAGCAATGTTTGAGCACACCGTTGGGGTGGAAGCCGACGTAGCGTTTCTGGAAGTCCTTCAGTTGCGTGGATGCAACGATGATGGCCTCAGCGTAAAGTTCATCGATGGTGCTGGGCTTGGCGCCTTCCTTGTGTTTGCCGATGTCTTTACCCTTCTCAATCCACTTGGGGCCCTTGTTTTTCCCAGCCTTTTCGCCGGGAACGGGAACCGGTTGACGGAGGTTGACCACCTCGAATTTCCGTTCGACCACTTTGTTTGCTCGCACGGTGATCGTGGTGGTCCACTGGAATCCTGAAAAGGACGAACGCCTCACGGTGTAGCTGTAGTTGCCTTTTGATTGTTTGTTGAGTTTTTTCCATGTGCCGAAACTGGTGTTGACCTGGTCAACTGCCGACTGGGGCTTGGAATTCCCCTTGGATTCGGCACGATTGTCGGCCACGAAAAACAGGAGCGCAACAACCGAGGAAAGAACAATGGTGGGTTTGAACATGGTGAAACCTTTTCTGGAAAGAAGCGTTGTACGGACGGAGTTGGAACTCGCGTTGCCGGTCCGAGGGCTTGCGACTTACCTCTGATACGTTCAAGCGGCAGCGATGTTCCCAACCGTGTTCCAGACAGGATTTCAATTCGCTAAGCGAGACCGGCTGAACACCAATTCCTCAAACCGTTAATTCATTCGACCCATTGAGTCGGCGCGGTCTTTCCAGTCGGTTTCGTCATTGGTGTCGCGGTAGCGGTCGTCGTTGGGATCAGTGGCGGAACCTTCGTTGACCTTGCGGCTGAAATTGACTGCAGCCGTCCCCGGACCAATGGCGACACGGACTTCACTGGCGAGCGAACCGTCTTCCGTAAACTGTCCACCGA
>JANQKH010000128.1 GCA_028281215.1 Phycisphaeraceae bacterium
AAAGCGACACCCTGATCGATTTCGCACTCGGCGTGATGGTGCTTGCCTACTCCGGCCTTGCGGCGGTCTTTCTCACCGTGCTGTTCACCAAACGCGGCAACACGCTGTCGGTCATCGCCGCACTGATCACAGGTTTCGCGGTCACACTCTGGCTGGATCCGAGTTTCTGGACGCTCTTCGCAGGCAACGCGGAAGACGGTTCCGCGTTCGCGCAGTTCAGTGAACGACGCGTGCAACTGGGCAATCAGATCGCGTTCCCGTGGCGCATGTTCCTGTCGACGG
The DNA here is from genome assembly GCA_028281215.1 of Phycisphaeraceae bacterium. GTDB lineage: Bacteria > Planctomycetota > Phycisphaerae > Phycisphaerales > Phycisphaeraceae > JANQKH01. Next base: position 283 of record JANQKH010000128.1, read on the forward strand.
CCGCGGCGTTCTGCATGTGCGTGTTGGGCAAACGCGGTGAGCCCAGCGGCTTGGAAGATGACGACACGTTGGTCGAAACGTCGCGCGACACCGTCAACCAAAGACCGATCTGACCCGCGCGCACCACCGTCGTCACGCATTCGAAAAAAACCTCGCACGCCAACAGTTCGTAAGCCGTGACCTCACCGGCAGATCGGCGCGTTTGCGCGTTGTTCTTTCGATATCTGTGCGCACAGGCATGCGCCTTCGGCCCCTAGTGGAAGCGTCGTGAACGCTCCCGCAGGAGACCGTGATGCCACGAAACACACTGAAACACGCCGATGAACGAGCCGGTACCGTGCTTCGTTCGGACTACCTCGACTTTCTTCTTCACGAACACGCGACGCGCACGTTGCCGCGACTCGAACTGCTGTGGGATTACTACCGCAATGATCTGGATGAGACGAGGTCGGGTGGTGCTCAGCGATACCAACTGGCGCAACGGCGCGGTCTGCCGGCGCGATTGAACGGTGAAACGATCGGCAACGATTCGCGCATCAGTCGTCGGCGAGAGGTCGTGATCGAAAACGACATCGCATGGCGCATTCACGCGCTGGTGGATTTCATGTTCGGCAAACCGATCGCGCTGCAAAGTCTCGCGCCGAACATCCATCGCGCTCATGCGATTGAAACGTTTCTGCATCAGGTGTTTGAAGCCAACGGCGGCGTGCGGTTCTTCCAGGATCTCGCTTTGCTCGGCTCTGTCTATGGCCATGTTGATGTGCTGTTGCGCACGGATGATGTACGACCGATCGACAAAAAACTGCGCGACACGTTACATCACCATATCCACCACCCCGAACCTCTCCACGGCTCCGCCGCCGACAACCACCATGCCGAACCGGCCGGCGCTCACACCACCATGTCCCTGCCCACCCACCGCAGCGATGCGTCTGAATCGGGCGGCGGAGCCTTTTCTTCTTTTGATGCTCTGGGAAGAGAACTTATGAACCGCGCCGGCGCTTTCATGCTGGAAACGATCGAAGCGCCGCGGGCGATTCCCGTACTCAATCCGAGCGACTACCGCCAGCTCGACGCCTACGTGCTGCACTTTCGCCAGCATTTGAACGAGGTCGATCAAAGTGGTTTCGCCGACCGGCTGCGCGAACGCGTGATGGGCCGCGCGTTGAACGCCAACCGCCGGGCGATGGTGGAATGCACCGAAACCTGGACCGCCGGCGACGCGAGGCAGATGCGCGGCAGTGCGGACAAGCGCCGCACGGTCGACGCCCGCGCCAACCGTCTCGGCCGTGTGCCGGTCGTGCACATTCAAAACCTGCCGCTGCCGTTCTTCTATGAAGGCTTGAGTGAAGTCGAGCCGCTGATCCCGTTGCAGGATGAGTTGAACACCCGTCTGAGCGACCGCGCCAACCGCGTGACATTCCAGTGTTTCAAAATGTATCTCGGCAAAGGAATCGAAGGGTTCCTCGATCGTCCGGTCGGGCCGGGGCAGATGTGGTCGACCGACAACACCGACGCCGTCATCGATGAGTTCGGTGGCGACGGTTCATGCCCGAGCGAAGATGCGCACATCAATGAAATCCGCGAAGCGATGGACAAAACGTCCGGCGTCACACCGTTGGCGGCGGGCGTGATCCGTGACCGCGTCGGCAACCTCACTTCCGAAAACGCGCTGCGCGTCACCATGATGGGCATGCTCTCGAAGACGGAGAAGAAGCGCGTGACCTACGGTCAGGGGATCGAACGCATCTGCGAACTGGTGTTGCACGCCGCGGACGTGCTCGGTGTGTTGCCGAACACCGTCGAAGAGCGCCGCGTGCGCATCGATTGGCCGAGTCCGATGCCGGAAAGCGAGTCGCAACGGCTGGCGGACGCCAAACTCAAACTCGAACTCGGCGTGCCGCGCAAACAAGTGCTGATGGAACTCGGTTACGGCTGATCCGTAGCGCGAACGAAAAGCACGCCGCCCGGTTCCGTCCGCTTGATGCCGGCCGTATCTCGAATCCCTCTAAAGACGGAAATCGGCTGACCGGACGGAACGGCGCGGCGTGCAGCAATCCACTTGGCATGCCACACAAACACACTCTTCGACTTTCAACCCATCACCAGGAGACATCATGTCCGACACATTGCAAGACCAGGAACCCCACGTAAACGCATCCGACGACGCGATGCCAACTGACGCGCCAAGCGGTAACGCAACCCAGCAAAGCGAAGCGACCGATCGAAATGAAACGTCGCCACACATGGTGCCCGTTGCGGAATCGATTCGCTACCGCAAGCGCGCGCAGGCGGCGGAGCAGGAACTCGAAACGTTGCGGTCACAGTTAAATGATTCGCACGCCGAGCTGACACAGTTGCGCGATACGGTGTCGGTGATGGAGCGACGGCAGAAAATCGACGCGTTGCTCACGGACGCGGACGCGGTGGACTTTGAGGTCGCCCGTTTGCTGACCGAAGCGGCGGTTGAAGCGATGGACGAACCGGACGTCCATCTGGCGATCGATGAACTACGCCGTAGCAAGCCGTACCTGTTCCGTTCGCCGCGCGGCGTCGCAGGCGCAATGGGCGTGCGACGGTACGACCCCCACGAACAAGCGGAGCAGGCCGCGGATGCCGCCGCGCGATCCGGCGATCGCCGCGACCTGTTGCATTACCTGCGCTTGCGGCGCAACGGACACGCACAGTCAGCGTGATCGTTTGATTTACCTCCCTCTCAGGGAGGCGAGTTCTTCACGTCTCGCCCAGTCGGGCATATTTTTGGAGCCGGCGCTCCACGTCTGATTGTTGCTTGATCTTTCTCACATCTGAACTTGAAAGGAACCACCATGCCCTTTACCGGAAAAGCGACTTACTCCGCCGGTGCGACGTTGCCGGAGATTGTCGAAGACGTGGCCGACATTGTCAGCATTGTCAGCCCTTACGAAACGCCGTTGCTCGATCACCTTGGTGAACCGCACCGCGCGGCGACCAGCACCGTACACGAATGGCTGGAAGACACCCTGCTGCCGAACACGGACACGATCGACTGGACGTTCACAAACCCCACGACGGAAACCGATTTCGATGTGCTCAACGGTTCGCGATTTCGCGTCGGCGATGTGATTCAAGGCCAGGACTCGCGCGAGGTGATGTTGGTCACCGCGGTCAGCGGTGACACACTCACAGTGACTCGCGGGTACGGCAGTACGACGGCCGAAGCGCTGGCAGACACGCAAACGCTGCACATCATCGGCAACGCGGCGCTGGAAGGCGACGACAAGCCGGCCGTGCGGTTCACCAATCGCGTGCGCGCGGCAAACTACACGCAGATTTTCACCGCATCGGTTGAAGTGTCCGGTTCGCAACTGGCGGCGCGACAGCATGCGCTGCGCGACGAACTCGATTACCAGAAACAGGAACGGCTGCGCGAATTGTTGCGCGATCTGGAAAACTGCGTGATCAACGGCGTCGCCGCCAACACCACGCCGCAAGGCTCGTCCAGCGTCCGCCGCACGATGAACGGTATCGTGCAAACCATCGGCACCAACGTGTTCGCGCCGGGCGTCGGTGGCTTCCCACAAGGTGGCGGCGGAGGCAATGACGAACTGACCGAGGAACTGATCAACACCGCCCTGCGCAACATCTGGGAGCAGTCGTCCTCGCGCATCGACACGATCGTGGTCAACGGTCTCCAAAAGCGGCGGATCAACAGCTTCATCACGTCGAGTCGGGGTTACGACGCGGCCGACACGCGTTTCCGCGATCAGGTCAGCACCTACGAAAGCGACTTCGGCGTGTGTCGGGTGGTGCTCAGCCGGTGGGCGCCGCGGGATGCCGTGTTGTTGCTTGACTCCTCGCGCATCGATGTGTTGCCGCTTGCCGGACGAAGTTTCCACTATAAGCCGCTCGCCGCGACGGGAGACAGTGACACCGGCCAACTCATCGGCGAATACACGCTCGAAATGCGCAACGAAAACGCGCACGGCCTGATCCACGATCTCGCAGTCAGCTAACCCACCCTTTCGCGCATCGCCGGTTGACGCTGGCGATGTGTTTTCTCTTCACTTGCCCCATCCATACCCGCGTCATCGGTCCCGCTGACGGGACACCCATTGAAAGGACCACGCCATGACCTTTACCAACGACCGTGATCTGCTTCGCCTTGAGCCGGACGTATTCAGCGAAGTCAGCTTTGCCGCGCAACATCGCTTGAATGAATCCGACGGCATCGTGAGCGGCACGACACTGACCAGCGTTTCGGCTGACTTTGAAGCTGCACAGGTTACCGCCGGCGATGTCGTGCTGATCGCCAATATCGCATGCGAAGTGCTCGCGCGTGTGGATGCGAACACGCTGACCGTCTCGCTGCCGCGCACGGATCTGGCGGACGCGGCGATCCCACCGGGCGACGGTTCGGCGCTGGCAGTGTCGTTGCGCACGTTCGGTTCACAGGCCGGCCGCGTACACGACACGTTGTTGCGCCGGTTGGGCATCGACCTAGACGATGCTGACGCTGTGATCGACGAAGACGCCATCGTGTCGCTGAGCGTGATGGCCGAACTGGAAACGCTCGGCACGTTGGCGCTGGTGTATCACGGAGCGATGTCAGTCGGCGGCGACAACGATGTCTTACGCGAAAAGGCAAACCACTACCGCAACCGGTTTGAAATCGCATCACGCGCTGCGGTCGTATTGCTCGACTCGGACGGTGATGGCTCCGCCGACGTCGAACGACGATTGGGCGACGTGCAGTTGATTCGCATTTGACTATTCCCAACCCCTGCCACAACAGCGTTTCTACTTTGAAAGAAAAGGAACACGCAACATGCCGACCGAAATGATTGAAAGCCTCACACAGTTTGGTGTTGCCGGCCTGATGGGCGTGCTCTGGATCTGGGAGCGCACGCTTTCACGGCGGCGCGAAACGCAGTTGAACAACGCACACGATCGACTCATGCGGCAAGGCGATGCATTGAACGTGTTGATCCGCCTGGTTCGTCGGAACACTGAGGCGATCGAACGGTTTGAACGCACACAGTCGGAATTGGTCCACCTGTTGCGCGAGGTGCGAAAGGGCACACAAGCGGCGAACGCATCGCTCACGAAACGTTGATCCTTGTCGTTGAGTGTCTCAGATCGTATCCTTTGGGTATGCGATGGTTGTTGCTGATGGTCATTTCGATGTTGGGTACGCAGGCGGGGTGCATGTGGAAGGGCGACAACGCCGGTCGCCGAACACCAACCGCGAACGACAACCAGGCTTGGCGGATCAAGGCGGCACAGGTGCGGGTTTACCCGTCCACGCGTTTTGTGCGCATAGATGAGCAACTGTTGTTGGAAGCGCGGATTGAATTCCTCGATGAGTTGGGGGATTCGATCAAAGCGTCAGGCACGTTTGTGTTTGAAGTGTTTGACGCCGGTCGGGTGGTCGATGCGGTGGACGCCAAGCGGTTGTATTCCTGGCGGGTGGAAATGCTGACCAAAAAAGCAAACGCGGAATATTACGACCCGGTCACGCGAGCCTACCTGTTGCGACTGTCGACCGAAGCGTTGCCGGCGAACCAAAAGCAGGTGGTGTTTCGCGTCACGTTCGATCGGCCGAACGATCGTTCGCTGACCACGTCGAGTGTGGTGAAAGTGCGGTAATCGGCGCGGGTTTGAATCGGGGAATAGCGAGGTGGTCAAACATCACATCGGCGGTTGCGTCTGCTCGACGTACTGCGTCATCATTTTGTTGTAGTCGCGCATGTATTTTTCGATGAGGCGTCGTCGGCGTTGCTCGGCGGCGGTTTGATGATCGAACCCGCCGTCGCCGCGAATCGCGCGCACGCCCAAGCGTTCGGTCAGTTTGGCGTTGCTGATGCCCGGCACGAGGAGGTTACCTTGGACGTCGACGCCGATGAGACGGAAGTCTTCTTCGTTGATTGCCTGTTGCACATCGACCAGCGCGTTCGCCCCGGCCATGCGTTGCCACTCGGCCGCCTCGCGCTGTTGCTGAATCGTCTTGTAGTACAGCGCGAAGCCAATCCCTGCGATGACCACCACCACAAACGCGGCGAAGTTGACCGCCTTCATGTTGGTACGAGGTCGATTGGCGTAACGCGTCATGGCAGCACCCCACTGTGCATCCGCGGTCCCGGCGGCTGACTTGCAATGGTAGCCGCTTCGGCGTCGAGCATCCGGTCCCAGCGTGATTCGACGGCCAGATTCCCGGGCAATTGCCGGGCGAGGTTCAAAAACACGGTGAAATGTCCGCGTTCGGAGTTCGCCAGATCGCGGTAAAGCTGGCGCAATTCATCGTCGTTGCAGTGTTCGCCCAATACTTCGAAGCGTTCGCAGGAGCGGGCTTCGATCAGTGCGCTGATGATCAACCGATCGAGCAGCTCCTCCGGCCCGCGGCCGACGCGGACCATCTTTCGCAGGCTCGCGGCGTAGGCGTTGCTGTGGCTCTTGGTGAACCGCCCGGCGCGCCGAAACAGAATACGCAACACCGTGCCCAGGTGATCCACTTCACCCTTGGCCACGGCGGTCATGGTCTGCACCCATTGGATGGTCAGCGCGTGGTGGGTCGCATCGGTGGGCGGTCCGTTAGTCAACGGGGCTTCAAGCGGCCAGCGGTTGAGCAGTTCCAACGCGTTGGCGCCGGCCTTCTTTTCGAGGTGGGCGTGGTCATTCAACAACGCCATCGAATCAGCCATCACCTGCGCGGCCCAGCGCGGCGGCGTCTGATAACGCAACGGCAAATCGTCGGCCAAGGCGGCAACGGGTGAATCGGCCTGCGTCGGTAAAGTCGGCATGGGGTCATTTTACACACCCCCGCGACCATGCCGATGTATTCAGGGCAAGCGCCTACCATCTTGTGTTGTTCACGCGTTATCGGAAGGAATGTTCAGTGACCACCGTAGCGAAATCCCAGACCAATCCAACCGCTCGTCGGCCGATCGCTCCAACCCACAACGACGGGCCGTTTGAAATTGAAACCCACATGGACCAATCCTGGAAAACGCATGACCTTTCGATCGACGGCGACGCACTCGATCACCTTCAGCAGGATTGGCTGATCACCAACGGCACCGGTGCGTTCGCGATGGGGTCGGTGCCCGGCGTGAACACGCGGCGATATCACGGCCTGTTGGTTGCCGCGACCCAGCCGCCGGTTGGACGTGTGGTTTTACTCAATCAAGTGCTCGAACAGTTGCAACTGCACGGCGGAGACGAGGTGCAGTCACTGGCGTTTAATTCGTGTATGTTTCCCAGCGAATCGGGCGATGTGTTCGCTCCACATGGGCATATCGATCTTCAACGGTTTGAGAAAGGACTAAGCGCCTGCTGGACGTATCAGTGGGGCAAGGTCACGTTCATTCGCGAACTGTTTCTGCACTGTCAACAACAAGCGGCGACGTTGCGATACATCGTGCGCGGCCTCGAAGGCGCCGGCGACAAGGTGACATTGCGTTTGAGCCCGATGCTGACCCTTCGCGATTTCCATTCACTACTGCGCAAGGACGATGCCGGCAAAGTGAAGGTTGAAATCCACACCGAAGGCATCACCGTCACGCGTGGTGACGTCACCGGAACGTACACCTGTCCGCAGGCTGACCGTTTCGCGCGCGGCCGGGACTGGTGGCACAACATTGTCTATCGCACGGAGACCGAGCGCGGGCAGGATGATCTCGAAGATTACTTCGTGCCCGGCGCGTTTGAGGTGTCGCTGGATCCGAACCAGGCGGAACATGAAGTCACGCTGACCGCGGCGCTGGGGCATCAGCCGGCGGACGCCGCCGACGCGTTCACCGATGCCCGGCAGCAACATCTGTCTCCGATCCTCGCGCACATCGAAGGCGCCGCCGACGGGCAGGCCCAGCGTGATGCACAAAGCCCGGAGAAGAAAGCGAGCTATTTCGAGGGCGTGGACGTCGCCGCGGTCAAGCGCATGTTGGCGGTGGCGGCGGATGACTTTGTCGTCGGCCGTACGATCAACGGACAGTCGTTGTCTACGATCCTTGCGGGCTATCCGTGGTTCGCCGATTGGGGGCGCGACACGTTCATCGCGCTGCCGGGCTTGTTGCTGGAAACTGGTCGTTTCGATGAAGCGCGCGACACGCTGCAAGCCTTTGCCGCCGCGATCCGCAACGGTTTGGTGCCCAACCGGTTTGATGACTACGACGACAGCGCGGCGCACTACAACACGGTGGACGCGAGCTTGTGGTTCGTGCACGCCGCGCTGCGCTATCGCGCAGCGACGAATGACTTGGAATCGTGGGAAAGCTGGCTTCGCGAGGCTGTGCTCAGCGTGATGGACGCCTATATCAAGGGCACGGACTACGACATCCGTGTGACGGGCGACGGGCTGGTGACCGCCGGTTCACCGAGCACGCAATTGACGTGGATGGATGCGGCGTGCGGCGACACGGTCTTCACGCCGCGGCACGGCAAAGCCGTCGAGATCAACGCGCTGTGGTACGCGGCGCTGGTGGGTGTGGCGGAGGTGTTGAACGACGACCACCGCGCTGAAGCCAATCACTTCAACAAACTCGCCGCCCGCATCAAGCGCGCGTTTCCCAAGGTGTTCTGGAACGAAGCCGATGATTGCCTGATCGATCATCTGTGGACGGACGAAGAAGGGAACGAATATCCCGACGCGTCGATTCGGCCGAACCAGGTGTTTGTCGCCAGCCTGCCGCACTCACCGCTGCCGATGACCAAATGCCGGATCATTCTCAAAACGGTCAGTGAGCGGTTGCTCACGCCGTTCGGTCTGCGCACGTTGCCGGTGGATCACCCCGATTATCCCGGGCAATACACGGGCAATCAGTTTTTACGCGACGGCGCGTACCATCAGGGCACGGTCTGGGCGTGGTTGATCGGCGCTTATGCCGAGGGTGTGCTGCGGTGCGGCAAGTTCAATGATGAATCACGACGGCAAGCAGCACAGATCATTCGCCCGCTGCTTGACAATCTCGCCAACTGCGAACTTGGGCAACTGCACGAGATCTACGAAGCTGACGAACCGCACCGCCCGGTCGGATGTATTGCACAAGCGTGGTCCATCGCCGAGGTGCTGCGGGTGGTGCGCATGATTGAGCGCGGCCAGTGACCTTGTGAGGTTCGTCACCAACACGCATGACAAAAGAAAATGCCCGCCGATTTGGCGGGCGTTTTTGTATCAGTGAGTGATCGGCGTGATTCAGCCGGCTTTCGCCATGTTCACGTGCTCCACGGACTTGACCGATGCGTTCACCACGTAGACCCGCTCGTTGTTGCTTTCACAGTCAAGCGGGAACAGGAAGAACCCGATCCCGTTGGGGTCGTAGGTCATGGTCGTGCCGGCCAGTTGTTCGCCGTCTTTGAACGTGACGCGCAGAACCGTCCCGCTTTGTTGGGCGACTTCGGTCGTTGTTTCCGTCTTGCCGTCCGGATTGCCTTCAAAACTTTTGACCACGAAGATGGCCTTGAGTTCGTGGACGTTGACCACGACACCCTTGATGTCGTCGATCGGCACGTCAACAGGATGGATGTTGAACGTCGGCTGGCTGGGGTTGAAGTTTTCGGTATGCCCTTTGAGCATGCGTCCGTCGCCGTATCGTGCGATGATGCGTAGCTTTGCCATGGTAGAGTTCCTTCCTATGCCCCGGCTGGGACCAGGTGGAGCCGCGCTCCATTCAGGGGATTCATCGGGTATTGGCTGTGACCGCTTAAGGCGGGGCAGAGTTTCCAATCGATTGAATCGTTACGAACCGTTGTGGCCTGCATAATCCGCAAAGTCGGCACGATTCCGGGACAATGAGGGCAGTTGAGCCTACCATCTGCCCCATGAATCCCGCGATTTGAAAGGACGTTCGAGATGTACCGTTTGCTGTCTGCCCTATCGCTGTTGGCTGCGATCTCACTGTTCGTCGGGTGCGGCCAGGGTACCGGTGATTCACGTGACGCTGCCCAGCGCGACGCCGCTCACAAAGACAATGTGATGACCGTCCCAGTCAAGGATCAGGTTGCGGGGAAAGATACGGTTGCCCAGAAAGACGCACTGTCAAAAGACGGCGCCACCAAGGTCGGCACACCGACGGTCGCCAAGGACATGCCATGGATCAAGCCGGCGGATCGGCAGAAACTGTTCATGGATTTCAACATGACCGATCAGGACGGCAAGCCATTCAATCTCAAACAGACCTTGGGTAAGCCGACGATTTCCACGTTCATCTTCACGCGATGTCCGAACCCGCAAATGTGTCCGCTTCAGGCAAAGAAGATGGCTTGGCTTCAGGAAAAACTCGACAAGGCCGGGCTGGGCGACAAGATCAATCTGCTGTTGATCAGTTTCGATCCGGATTACGACACGCCGCAACGACTGAAAAAGTTCGGCGAAGACAATGGTGTCAAGTTCACCAATGCCAAGATGCTTCGGCCGGCGGTGCCGGAGTTCCGTGAGTTCATCGACGAGTTCCCCATTCGTGTCGGCTATTCACAGGTCGGCGAAGTGAACCACAAGACCGACCTGTTCATGCTCGATCACAAGGGCGGTTTCGCCCGCATGTATTTTGGCATGTGGAACGACGACAAGGTGCTCGAAGAGACGCGCAAACTTGTCGACGAAGCCATTCTGGATGGTGCGACACCGCCTGACGATTCCAAGCAGAAGTAGCGAGTATCAACTGGCACCTCATCCGATAACTCACCACGATTGGTCCGAAACTTTCTCGCCAACGATGAATTCCCACCGATGAAGATGAACTGCGGGCGACGTGCGCCGCGTGACAGTTTGTCCGATAACGGTGGAAACCATGGCGAAGAAGACTGCCTCCAAATCCAAGGGCCGCAAGAAGAAATCCACGAAGAAAAAGGCCGCTGCGCCCGCCGAGCCGCACGCGATGTACCGCGCACTGGGCTGGGCGCTGTTGACTGGTATGTGGATTCTGCTGGCGGCGTCGCTGATCAGCTTCGACCCGGCCGACCCGCCCGGCCACACCGTCGCCCCACCGAATCAAACACCGAGCAACTGGGTCGGTGCAATCGGCGCCAACGTGGCGTACCGCACGTACCTGATGCTCGGACCGGGCGTATGGATTGTGATGGCCGGCTGGTTGACGTTCCTCGGCGCGGCGGCGATCGGCCGACCGGTTTCGTCCATGATTCGCCGTTTCGTCGGCTTGCTGCTGATGTGCGTTGCCGCGAGCACCGTGCTGGGCCTCAGCTCGGTCAACACGTT
>JANQKH010000201.1 GCA_028281215.1 Phycisphaeraceae bacterium
CGCGGCACTCATGCGAACGCTGACCAGCTATGCCGCATCCCAGAAAAAACTGAACGGCTACATCGTCTGGCTCGATGACGATCAGGCCAAGGCGGCCGCATACCTCAAACGCGCCCGCAAATCATTGCAACTGAAAGTGCCGGTCGGTGTAAGCACGGACGGCGCGGAGGGGCCGGGTGCGTACGGGCTCAACCGCAACGTCGAACTGACCATCGTGGTGGCCCAATCCAACAAAGTGACGGCAAACTTCGCGTTGGTGCAGCCAAGCGTCACCGACTCGCCCAAGATCGCAGGCGCGATGGCAAAACTGATCGACGTTAAACCGCCAAACCAGGAACAACTGACGCGACTGGCGTACCCCAAGGGCAACATGCGTCGCCCGGGCCCCGCGAACGACAAACGGCAACACGTCGATCCGAAATTGGGTGAACTGTTGCGCGCGATGATTCAGAAGGACGCCTCCGCGGACGACGTCGCCAAGTCGGCCGCGGCAGTCGAGTCGCATGTCGGCAACGACAGAACCAAACGCGCGAACGTATTGCGAATCGCCGGCGTCATCATCGAACGCAAGTATGGCACGGACGCGGCGCAAGCACAGGCGCGAAAGTGGCTGGAGAAATACAAGCCTGCGGACTGAGGCTGAATAGCCACCGACTACACAGCCTTCTCACGACCCGCTCAGCGCGCATCAATCGCAAGTGGACCTCTTGCTTTGAATGTTCAGCGAACCATTTGGATATTGGTGTTTGTGGCGTGTGGATTGACCGTGCGTCACGTGTCGGCTGACAACCCGATTGATTTCGACACCGACATCGCCTCCGTCATTACCCGCCTCGGTTGCAACACCGGCTCATGTCACGGCGCCGCCAAAGGACAAAGCGGCTTCAAGCTTTCACTTTGGGGCGCTGACCCATCCGCCGACTATGACGCCATGGTCCGTCAGATGCAAGGCCGACGCGTCAACCTCCACAACCCGGAACAAAGCCTGCTGCTGCTCAAACCGTCTGAGCAAATCGAACACGAAGGTGGTTATCGTCTTCGGCGAAAATCGCCGGGCGAGAAATTGATCCTCACTTGGATCCGCCAGGGCGCGAAGCGCCGTCACCTTCGCAAACTGACCCGGTTGAGCGTCACCGCCGCGCCGTCCCCTTCAACATCCGAGCGATCCGGTGATCAAACAAAACAACTCCCGCACGCCACTGTGCTCGAAAAGGTTGGCGGTCGTGTGAAACTGACTGC
>JANQKH010000213.1 GCA_028281215.1 Phycisphaeraceae bacterium
TCTTGGCTGCGGAGGTGGTGTCAATCTGCACGGCAAACGTACCGTCCTGGCTGATCTGACCGTTGCCCTGAGCGACGAGTTCCCGGACGGGGTTACCGCGCGGCCCCCACCAGACCGGGCCGATGCAGCAACGCATCTGTCCCCACCAGGGGTACCACTCATGCGGGTAGTAGGCGTAGCCATAACCGATGCCGTAGAGCCAATCCCATCGGCCGGGCGCGTGGTAGGTATGCGTGTATTCTTCGCGGAACACTTTGTATTTCACGGTCGCCTGCGTGACCGGTCCGCCAAAGTAATACTTAGCCTTGACGATGGCTTCGATTTTTTCGCCAAGCTTGGCGTGGCTCTTGCCGGGTTCGACGGTGACTTCGAACTCGGGTTTCTTGTATTCCTCGATACGGAAGGTCTGCCCGCCGATGTAGCTGGCGTGTCGGCTTCGGTCGGTGAGGTTTTGAATCTGAATGCGATACGCGCCGAGCCGGGGCTCTTCACCGATTGTGATTTCGGAATCGGTACCGCCGAACTGATCGGTCTGGAGTTCTTCTTCCTTGAGTTTGCCGCCGCGCGGATCGTAGATCGTGATCTTGATGCGCCGGTCGGGCAGGTTTTCGAGGATGCCATTGTTCATGTGCCGCAGCCAAACCTTGTATTTGACGGTGTGGCCGGGACGATAGACAGGCCGGTCAGTGATGCAATACGCGAACAAACCGTTGCGCATGCGCGACGGCGAGTAGTGGCTCCAGTAGCTCATGCCGGTCCAAGCGAATCGTTCCTTCTCCGCGCCGGCGTGCACCATGGCGTGAAGCTGGCTGCCGCGATTGCCCTGACGCTTGAGCACGACGAGACCTTGGTTGTTCGTCGTCAGCTTGTGGAACTGTTTGTGATAGATGGTGCGGCGTTGCTGGCGGTTGTACGTCGACCAAACTTCCAACACATGCACAGTTGCATTGGCAAGCGGTTCGCCGCGCTCGGCGCCGGTGATCATGTAGAGGTTGCCGTCCTTGACCTTCTTTTCGACGATCGCGACGTCGGTCAGACCGAACACGGCCCGGCTGTCACCGATGACCAGCGCATCCTTGCCCATTTTCTCCGCGTGGTTCTTCGGCGGATCTTTCAGATACGCGTAGATGAGGTAAGTGCCGCGCTTCTTCAGCGGCGCCGCCTTGATCGAATGCGTGTAGCGATGGCTGCCGTCATTCTCAACCTCTTCCGTCCATCGAATCACTTCACCCTTGACGTGCTTGGCGGCGACGACCTGCGCCCAGTTCTGCGGGTGGTAGCCGTTGACAAAGTTGTAGTGCCAGTTGCCCAGTGAGTAGAAGCCGCGGAATCCGCGCCGCGGATCGCCCTTCTCGGCGCGCACCTCGTTCATGAACCCTTCAGCGTCGATCTCGCGCGCTACAAAGTAAAGCTTGTCCGTGTTGCGATGGCTGACCTGCAATTCAATCGGCTTGCCGGGCAGTTGCACGCTGGAGTTGCTGATGCGCACCTGCGGGCGCTTGATGCGCTCGATCTGCGTGTTGGCGTTATTGACCCACTTCGTGCCGGCATATCGGCGAATCACTTCCGAGTATTCGTTCAACGCGTTCGGGTATTGCTGTCGGCTTTGGAGATACAAACCAAGTGAATAGTGCGCTTCACCCTGCACACCGGACTTGCTGTAATCCTCAAAAGAGGTGCGCAGCAACGGGATGATGTTCCAGTCGGAAGGCAGGTCGACCACTTTGATCTGCCCGCCGGCAAGGACGATCGCCTGACTGTCCTTCAACTCCCAGGGGTTAATTTCCTTAAGCTCTTCCTGGAGCGGGTATTTGTTGCCCATGTAATACATGCTGGCGTAGCTGTTGAGCCGATCCATGCCGAAGCGTGAACGTGCGAGCATCGCCTGACGGTAGTAACTCAAGCCGGTGTAGTGCTTATTCTTGGTTTGGTCGAGTTCGCGCGCTTCGTTGAGCAGGAAGAGAATCTTCTGGTCATCGCTGTGGTTCTTGCTGTAGTTTTTCGGACGTGTCGGGAAGATCGGCTTGCCGTTCTTGTCCACGCGCAAACCGATCGGTCGCTTGCGGCGAAGTTGCCAGTCGGTGTGATATTCATCAAAGTCCTCTTCACCGGCGGTCTCGGCGAGAAAGTCATCGCGTTCACCCCAGTAGCCGTACCAGTACGACCAGTTGTTTTCGTAGATGCCGAAGCGCGATGCTGTGGATGCGAGGTCGAAGAGGCATTCGATGCGTTCGTTGTGCCACTTGGCCCGGTCTTCCTTCGACATGGGGTCTTTGCCATCAGGAACAACATCCCACTTGGCGTAGAGTTCACGCGCGCGTTCGAGGTGACCGATCGCTTTGGCTTTGTCGTGGTTGTGAGAACGGACCTGAATGCCCTGCTTCCACTGGCCGCGATGGAATTCGCCGCCGCTGCGCGTGCCCCAGTGCGGAATGAGCATGTAGAGGTTGCCGGTCAGGCGTTCGGCGCGGGCTTCGAAATAGGTGTCCTTGGCGAGTTTGACGTATTTCTCGGCGGCGTCCAAGCCGTCCTGATACAACTGAAGCCGCAGTTTGCACTGGATGGTCCGCTCTGAGGCGTGCTGCCAGCCGTTGTGCTGCTCGCCGACCTTGAGGAATGCGTCGTAGGCTGTCGCCGCTTCGCGGTAGTTCTTGTCGTTGAAGAGTTTGTCCGCCTTGGCGAGTAATTGCTTGGCGTTGCTGGACCCGGACGGCTCCGGCGCCGTCTGGCCTGTTCGGCTCAGCAGGAACAGGCCGATGCCCACCGCAATCACGCCTGACAACACGATGCCTTTGAACTTCATGACCAGTCTCCGATCTATGTGGATTGGAACCCTTTGTGTGAAAAAGCTTTACGTACATCGCGGCAGACAGCACCGCTGCACGAAACACCTTTACTAGGTTTCGACGTTCATATCCGGGCCTTGTTCCACCAATCCGGCCGACGAATCGGGAAAAGATTCCGCCAAATGCACGGTCGTCGTCCCACCGCCGTGCTGACGACCAACCGGAATCTGAAGGTCGACCACGAGGTGCCGAACCAATCAATCAGCATAATCCGACCGCCTTCACCGGAAACGTCGTTAAAGCCATGAACGCAACATGCTTGACCTCAAGTCAACCGATCTTTCCAACTGTCCGATGCAGTGGCCGAATCCTCTCGGTTGAATTACCCAATTGACATTACTCCAGCACTCTGCTGAAACAATAGCGACTTTCTTATCGGAATCGAATCCCTTGTTTCTCCGCCAGCCAGACCGCTATGGGCAAAAGTATGCATGCTGTTACGACGATGAGGAAGCAGGGTATGGCCGATCGTCGGTCGACATATGACAAAGTAAAGCAACACCTGGGGGGGAGGTTGCGATGAATCAAAAGATCATGGATCAGGTGCTTGCCTCACCGCGCCTGCCGAGTCTGCCCACCATTGCTCTTGAAGTTATCGACTTAGTTCAACAACAGGACGTCGATATCCGTAAAATCGCCGAAACGATCAGTCACGATCCCGCGTTGACATCCAAGATTCTCAAAACGGTCAACTCCAGTTTCTATGGGCAAACACAGGAGATCAGCACAGTCACCCACGCGCTGGTTATCCTTGGGCTCAACAGTATCAAGACCTTAGCACTCGGCTTCAGCCTGGTGAACAACCTTCCCAAGGGCGAGGACGGCGATCAGGGATTCGATCACATGTCGTTCTGGAAACGAAGCCTTTACTCGGCTGTCGCCGCGCGATGCTTGTCTACGCAATGCGGTGTCGTCGAACAGGAGGAAGCGTTCCTCGGCGCCCTGCTTCAAGACCTCGGCCTGCTCGCGATGGCGGAAACATTGGACGACTCCTACCTCGACATCGTGGACGACGCCCAAAATGACCACGCCAAACTTATCCAGTTGGAACGTGAACAGCTTGAATGCGACCATGCGGAAGTCGGTGCCGCGCTGGCTGAAACATGGAAGCTTCCTGCTCTACTGGTTAATCCAGTTCGCTTCCACGAAGACCCATCGGACGCACCGGAGGAATTACAGACGTTGTGCCGGGCGGTAGCGCTGGGCAACAAGGTCGCCGATGTGTTCATCCTTGAGGAGAACTCCGGCCAAGCGCTGGAAAACTACCTTCAACTGGCTGAATCATGGTTCAATCTGCCGAATGAAACAGCCGAACCGTTGCTGACCACCATTCACAAGAACACCGTTGAGATGGGCCGGCTGTTCGACCTGCCCACCGGCCCGTTGGGCAACTCGCAGGAAATCATCGCTCGCGCCCACGAAGCACTGCTCAATGTGAGCATGCAGCAAACACAGGAAACCGTTCAACTCGAACAGCAAAACAAACAGCTTCATGCCAAAGCCACGACCGATCCGCTGACCCAGATCGCCAACCGCGGCCACTACGACGATTACTCAGCCGAACAATTTGAGCTCTGCCGTAAAGAAGGCAAACCGCTAACTATCCTGTTCCTCGACACCGACCACTTCAAGAAGTTCAACGACACGTACGGCCATGCCACCGGCGACCGCGTGCTGATCGCCAAAGCGAAAGTGCTCAAGGAAACAGTCGGCGATCAGGGTTTCGTCGCACGATACGGCGGCGAGGAATTCTCGATCGTGCTGCCCGGCATGAACCGCGTTGACGCCGCGCGTATGGGTGAAACCGTCCGCCTGGCGATCGAAGCCATGCCGGTCGAATCCGACGATGGCGAAACGCTCAACGTGACCGCCAGCATCGGTGTCGCCACTGACGACGGCACATTCTTTAAGGATGTGGAGCAACTGATCAAAGCCGCCGACCAGGGTGTCTATGCCGCCAAACGAAGCGGCCGCAACTGCGTCCGTGTCTTCACACCGCGCCCCAAGCCGGCCGCCGCCTGACGGCTTAATCCAATTCGATTCGATTCACGGTATCGCTGCCAATCTGACCGTCGCGCAATCGCACCACGCGCTGGCATCGATCGGCAATACTGTCGTCGTGCGTCACCATGATGATGGTCATGCCGTCACGATGCAGATCGTCGAACATTTTGAGAATCGCTTCGCCTGTTTCGGTGTCGAGGTTGCCCGTCGGTTCGTCCGCCATCAGCACCGTGGGATCGGTGACCAGCGCACGGGCGATCGCGACGCGTTGCTGCTGTCCACCGCTCAACTCCGACGGGCGATGATTGGCCCGATCAGCCAAACCGACACGATCAATGGCAACTCCCGCGCGGCTGCGCCGCTTCGCTTTGGAAACACCCTGATAAAACAACGGCACCTCGACATTTTCCAGCACGGTGCGTTCAGCAATTAGGTTGAATGCTTGAAACACGAAGCCAATGTGCTCGCCGCGGATGCGCGATAATTCCGTGTCGTTCATCTGCGCGACATCGCTTCCAGCCAGCAGGTATCGTCCGGTTGTGGGTCGATCCAGACAGCCGAGAATGTTCATCAGCGTGCTCTTGCCACTGCCGGATGGGCCCATGATCGCGACGTACTGCCCGCGCGGGATGGACACATCGACACCGCGCAATGCGTACACCGGCGGCGCGTTGCCCTTCTGGTACACCTTTTGTACCGATTCAATCTGTGCGACCGGTTGGTCGTTGGTTTCACTCATGTGGTCAGGCGATTTGTCGTGGGGAGCGCTGGAGTGTTCCAGTATAGGAACGTCAGCCGAGCGAGCATTCTTGCATTGCGGTGATCTCGCGGAAGGACAGTCCATACTGCCCAGGCGATATCGAGCCGATGTCATCAAGCCAGCGCGCGACGAGGCGGTCAGCCTCGGCGTCCGATTCGACCGCGGCGCGCAAGCGATTGCCGGCCGGCAGGTCATCGCTGCACGCTCCCGCGCGGACGAGGATCCGTCCCGCCTTGATGGTCATGCGCGGCTGGGCGAACAACTTCGCAAACCGCCCCACCCGCGCATGTTCCGCATCGTAAAGCGTCACGTCCGCATCAGCGCCGGCACCGAGATGGCCTTTGTTTTTCAGTCCAAGTGCTTTGGCCGGCGCGGCGCGGGTAATGATCGCGATTTCGTTCAATGAGTATTCACGCGTGATCGACGCAAGCCCGGTGCGCTGGTCCGCGACACTATTCACCTGTGTCAACGTTTGATCACGCAGCGATTTGTCCATGAGCAAGGCGATCAAGTCCGGGTAGTTCATAAACGATCCGCCGTTGGGATGGTCCACGGTCAACGCCATGCGCCAAGGATCATCGTTGAGCAGCGCGAGTTCAAGCCCGATCGCCCATTGCAAGGCATGAATCGGATTCCCAGGCGCATGACGCAGGGGCATGACACCGAAGCAATCTTCGTTGCCGCTTTCAAAGAACGAAGCGGGGCGTGTGACCGCGCCGGCGTGCTGATATAACCCGTACTCGAGTGGCAGATCGCTCGTCGCGGTGAATGCCGGACCGAAAGCAACAAGGCCGAGGTCAAACGTCGCGTCCGGCGCATCACACAGGGCATCAAGTAGCGGTTCAACCGCACTTTTTATTCCACCCTGCTTCGTCTTGCCGTACGCGTAATACTGCAAGTGCGCGAGATGAAATCGCCTGCCGCCCAGAGCACGGACCATGTCGCACGTGATTTCAACATTGCCCGGCTCACCAAGTTGCGGACCGTGGATGTGCGTGGGATGCGAAAGATTCAATTCGTCCTGCACCTGGGTGAACCACTCGAGCATGGCCCGCGGCGAGATGTTGGTATCGCGGATGCAGTCATCGATCGAAGCGACGCGCGTCTGCGAGGGATCCTTTCGCCACGCCGACACGCCAGCCGGGTTCACCGCTTTGATGCCGAACGCGCCGGTACGGGCAAGCAAATCCCGCAACATCGCCGCGGCGGCCGTCCGATCACCCGACGCAAGGCGCCCGATCAGCCCCTCGTGGTTACCTAACAGTGTGAGGATGCCGGCGTCGAGAATCGGAATGTGATGCAACTGCCAATGCGCCACCCGAGCGCTCTCCGGCGGCACCGCCGGTTCAATCGCGGTCGTGTAGCCCAACCGCGCATACTCCACGCCGGTGTGCATCGCCGTCGGCACAACCGGGTCATAACCGGTCGCCCCTTGAATCCGCCGCGCGGTATTGACGGTGGTTGACGCGATGTGGGCATGCATTTCCACACCGCCAGGCATGACAATGGCGCCGCGCGCGTCGATCACATGGGCATCGATCCCGTCCGGTAACGCGTCAACGACTTTGCCATCGACGATAAACAGATCGCGCACGTCACCGTCGATCCCGTTCGCCGGGTCATGCACAATGCCGTCCCGAATGTGCAAAGCGTGCGTCACAGAGCATCTCGCAATCGTTGAAGGACGTTGACGGTCGGGTCGGCCGGCGCTGCGGAAGGATCATCACACAACCAGAGCATGCTTGCATCGAATCGCATGACACGGGCGGCGATACCGCGTTGCAAGCCGCCGCAAAACCAGACGTCACATTGCTCGGCGTCACTTTCATTCGGGCTGATGAATACGGCAGCATTCCGTACCGTTTTATCGAACCCGGTATCGATGAACCGGTCGCAACCACAGCGGTCAAGGTGCGTTTGAAGCCCGGGGCACGGCGTCGGTTCGCCGGAAGCAAAGTCGACGCCACCAGAAGACGCTTCGAAACCGATGCGCAGCGCGATCGTTTCGATGGCGCCGCGCAAGTTCCCTTCACGCAAACTCGGCGCCACGAGCACACTCATCCGTAACGATGACTGCATCTGCGCAGCCATGCGATGCCACTGGCTGATCACGCGGGCATCCGTGTCGGCGGGAAGCACCACGATCGCATGATTGACCGGCAACGACGTTAAACGTCGAACCGCGCTCACGCCTTCCTGTTGTAAGGCGTCGCGCAACCGCAGCACGGCCGACAGTTCACGTACCGCCATGAACAACGCGTTGGGCACACGCTCGTGAATCGCAAGCGTGACCGCATGCGGCCGGTGAACAGACGGCGTTTGATCCGTCGATTCAATCACCCGCAAATCCGCACCAAACGCCTGGGCAAGCCCGGGATGAAAAGACACACCCTGCCGCGCCTGCACAGGATCAACCGCCGACCGGGGCAATAGTCTGCCCCGCATCGCCTGGGCAAGATCGATCGCCGCATCCATCGCTTCAAGCGTTAAACCGTTGAGACCCACAATGGCCGGCGCGTCGCTGCTTCGGATACCATCCGCCGCCCTTTCGATTGCCTTGTCGATCGAACATGCCTGACCTTCAACCGTCGCAACCGCCCCCGTCCCGTCATATTCCGGAACGGTTGATAGCATGACAAAACGCAGGCCGTCACCGGCGAAATCGGAGGGCGAGGATGTCGAGCTCGTTGCATTCATGGTGTTCCCAACCGAGTGTAGACTTCGGCCGCTCGTTCACGCAAACCGGTCGCACACGCCTCGCGCGTCGACGCATGAAAAAGAACCGTGCAAACCGGTTCGCCGGCGCTCAGCGTGACTCCTGCGTCCGGAACATCAGCGACCTCGTGCTCGGTGAAAAACGCGTACAGTTCAGACGTCACACATGCTTGCTTCGCGTAGACAATCGCTTTGCCGACGACAAGATCCACCCTCGCCGACTCGTCCATGGTAGAAATGTCGTTTAAAACAGACCGCCCGGTGGCGCGCTCCCACACTTCCGCGCCGGCGGGAAACCTTGGATTGATTTCGAGAACGAACGTTTGTGCCGGTGTGGTCAAATCATCCCACGCCCCGCCCTGCGAACGGATCGCATCGATGCCGAACACACCGTCGGTAAACAGCGGCGGGTCCATCCCAACCAACGCTTCGGCGAAGCGGAACAGCGCGACGGATGAATCGGATATCGCGATCGGCCCGATGTTGCCGACGTATTGAAAGGCACGCGCGCCGAAATGATCGTCGCCGATCAACTGCTCGGTGAACGCGGCGAACCGGATCACACCCTGCTCGGCACGAAAGACGCCGCTGATCGGCCGCCCTGATATAAACCTCTCGGCGTACTCGCCGTACATCATTGCATCACCCGGATTCCAGAATCGAATCGATCGACCGCCGGTGCGCTGGATCGCCTTAACGACCCACTGTTCCGGCTGATCGTAGTGCGCGACTTCATCCGGTAAGAAACCCTCGCGAACACGATGGCAAGCGAGCAATTGATGTTTTGTGGAATCGCGATGGTGTTGTGATTCAACCTGCTTACACAGATCATCGAACAGTGCGTGTTGATTTTCGCGCTCGCGCAGTTGCCCCATCGCCGCGCTCCCGATGCCGAAAATGGGTCGGGAGGTTTCGATCGCTTTCACAACCGGTAGGTGGTTTTCCATCGCACCGGTCAACAGCACCGGCGCATCGGGCGCATCGCGCAGAAGATTCAACACGCCCATCGGCCAACTGTCCGGTTCGCATCGCTTCACCGGCGCAATCATTCTGAGATCACGATCGGCGAACAGATCGATGCACCATGGATGGTAACCAGCGCAGATCGCGGACTGCGCCGCCGCCCGGGTCGACGCGCCGACGATGATCAACGGCCTGTGATCACCCGCAGACTGGATCATGCAGGTGGATCCTGCGGTGATTCCGGTCCAGATGCGGGCGAAACCGACGTGTTGGCATCAACCTCCGTTCCAAATTCGCTTGGCGGCATAGCCTGTCCTGCGATCTTCCGGCACTGGTCATCGTCGGCAATCGATTGAAGTTGCGGGTAACGCTCGATCATGGTTTCGACAGGCAACAGCAACGTCGCGCGCGACCACCAAAGCTTGGCGTCCGCCATCAGTGCGTCGCTACTCGGCCGATCGGTCAGCGAAGGTGCGGTGTCGTTGGGATCGCGGTGGGCTTCCCGCTGCGCGAGCAGGTAGCATGCCAGCGCAATCAGGGCGTACCCGTAGCCCGCTTCGACGCCGAGCGGGCGCAGTGCGTCGATCAAAGTATCCGACTTTTCAATCGCGGCGTCGTAGTGATGCGTGTGCACCGCCTGGACGAGCATCGCCAACCGGTAAATCGAAGCGAGAGGCGAGTCGCCCGCCACGTCATCGAGGCCGCGAAGTTTGCGAAGATCGTCGTCGGCATCGGTCAGACGATCACACGCCAACTGGGCAATCGCCCGGTATAGACGTAACTGCACGGACGACGGATTGTTCGCCGGCATGCGTTCGATCAGATGATCGTAACCCACGATGGCTGCCTCGTGGGCGTGCAGGTGATCGAGCGTGTTGGCAACGAATGCAATCACGCGCGCCTGCATCTCGGGCACGACGGTCAATCGGGGAATCAACTCCCAACCGGTGCTCAAAGCCTGGGGAAAATCGCGCTTCATCGTCAGTTCCTGCACGTTAAGCACCTCGCGTTCCAGCGCCCGCATGCGCTTGACGCGCATCGACATTAGCGAGAACAACGCCAGCAACGCTACCCAAGGCAACAACTGAGCCCACAACTCATCGCGGGTCAACGCCAACGTCAATAGACAAATCAGCGCCAGCAACGGCAACCACCCGAGCAAGGCGGACGGCCCGCGCGCAGGATGTTCGGCCAGGTAATGACGCACCTGATCGGCATCGGGCAAAGAATTGGCGGCTTGACGATCCAACATGGACGACGCCATTGTAGGTGTGATCGAAGAGAAGGTTTGTCAGGCTGGGACTGTGTGGGGGTGCGGCACGGCCGACTTCGCACGCTTAGGCTCCCCATCTCGCCCTTGGTATCCAGCATTGGATGTGTTGTCGTTAGGTGATTGGCCAGTCGCCATTGGATTCAACGGCCGATCCAAGCAATAATGTCCTGCGGCGTCGCACGATCGGCGTCGGACGGGGCGTAGCTCAGCTTGGTAGAGCGCGGTCTTTGGGTGGCCGAGGTCGCACGTTCAAATCGTGTCGCCCCGATTGAGCAACGCGAAAGCGGGAGTCAGGCGTAGCCTGACCGGGATGCACAGCAGGCCGGGTGATCGATTCCACTTGTTGCAATCGTGTCGCCCCGATTGAGCAACAGCAACAACGCCGTCACATGAATGTGACGGCGTTGTTGTTTGATTGGCAAGCTCAATTCTTTATGGGGACGTCGAGATTACTCATTGTCCGGACCAAGATCGACGGTGTCGCTCGCGTCTGGGGCATCGTCGGTATCGTTGTCGAAGCTGCCGAACAGGTTGTCGGCGCTGGGACCGCCGTTGAGGGTATCGTCGCCGGCCCAGCCGCCGAGGCGGTCGATGCCGGCGCCGCCAAGGAGAGTGTCGTTGCCAGTGCCGCCGTCGAGCAGGTCGTTGCCGGCGCCGCCGCCGATTTCGTCGTCGCCCGCGCTGCCGAAGATGGCATCGTTGCCGCCGCCGCCTTCGATGATGTCGTTGTCGACGTCAACCGAAGCGAGATCGTCCGGTGAGCCGTTGAGCAGCGTGGTAGACCAGACGGTATCGATCACGGACAGGTTCAGGTTGGCGATGCCGAGTTCATTGTTCAGCGACTCGAGCAGCGCGGCGTTGCCGATCGTTTCGGAAGACCGGCCGCGCACGGTGAGAAGCAGGTCGCTGCCGTCGGCTTCAACTTTCACGTTCTCGATGGCGATGTTCGTGACGTTGTCGACGTTGATCACGGCTGTTTCGATGCTCGCCAACGTGC
>JANQKH010000253.1 GCA_028281215.1 Phycisphaeraceae bacterium
GGTCTTCGTCGGCCGCACCGCCGAGGTGCACTACGATGGTGCCCTGCCCCCGCTGTCGCGCACGCAGCGCATTCAGGTCGACATCGTCGAGGATTTCACCGTTGACTTACAGAAACCCGCATTTTTTCAATTGCTGACCAACGCGTCGACCTGGCCGGATGAAATCACCACGCAACCACCGTTGATCACGCACACCGCGCCGCTGATCGCCTCGCCGAAGGAGTACCGCGCCGCCGTACTTCGCGTTGAAGGCATTCTCGCCGGCCGCCGACCTATCAAAACCGACCGATCCGGTCCGTGGGACAAAAAACTCGAACAGTGGACCGTCCGCATCACCGAGTTGAACGACGAACGCGATGAATCGGTCGTGGTTTACCTGACGGATCCGCCGGCCGACCTCGTGGTCGGCGACCGCGTCAGTATGGTTGGACGGTTTTATCAGATCTGGCGCGACGAACGCGCCAACATGGCCGGCGATAACTTTCCCTTCAACTTCGTTGTCCTCGTGGGCAAGTCAGCGAACAAACTGACCGCCATCACACGCGGCAACGTGTCGTCCAACGAATGGGCCGGCTCCGGCTCGGCGATCCAATATGCCATCATCGCCCTCGCCATCGTTGGCTTCGGACTGTTCATGGTCCGCCGACACATGCAGCGCATGCGCGCCGGCGGCCCGGCGGACATCGTCGAAGCAAGACGCCAGGCGCGCATCGAACAACGCCAGCTTGCGGGACATGCATCCACCAATGGTGACGGTCAACAGGAAGAACACGAAGTCGCGGAAGAACTACCAGAAGACCCGGTCGATGCCCTCGACGAACTGGAACGGCGGGGACTGAGCGACGAATAAAGCACATATGGACTCGTATCAGTAGCGCGACCGCGATGGCACTATGAACCGGGCGCAGTGTGGAAAGAACTGCACCGTTGCTGGACAACTTTTGGTTTCACCAACACTTCAAACTCGTATGCCGTGTCGGCGGACACAAATACAGTCTCGGTCTGGTTGAGTAACAACGACTGGCGGACCGCCCGGGTGAACCCATCATGACAGCGCAATGAAAAGCAAGAGCGATCAGACGAAGGAACGATGATTCATCTGCATCATTCAACCATCGTAATCAATGGTTGACACAGAATTCCACCGAAGTGAGCAGGGACCAGACGACATGTTGCCGTGCCTTTTCGCCGTCTTCGAATTCGCGGAGATAGGCGGCGACGATGGCCGACTCGTCTTTGTCCGGCTTGCGCGAAAACATGGTCAAAAACAGTTCGTCGGCAAGGGCTTGGGGGTTTTTGATTTTGAGCAGGCGTGCGGCCAGGTTATCGCCTCGCGGTTGGAGCAGCTTTAACACCGCATCGTTGTTGCGCAGGTAGAGCGCCGCCTTGAGCGTCGGGCTGACTTCCAGTTCCGGCTCCTTCTCGGCGTTGGCGAACGCGTCGTGAAACGCTTTGCGGAGATTGGCAAGTTCCTCGCTGTTTTCATCGAGCAGGCGGTCGAGTTCGCCGGTTGCGATGAGCATGCTTCGTAGCAACACCTCGGCGGGGATGTGTTTTTCCCTGGCGACGGCGAACAGCGAATCGTTGATCTTGCCGGCTGAACGTTCCGGCAGCACGCTCGAACGTTGATACGTTTCACTGAGCGCGATTTCACGCAACACGTGTTTCATGTCAAAGCGATGCGCGATTAGTTCGTCGACAAGCGCTTGAAGCAGTTCAGGATGCGACGGCGGGTTTTCCTGATGCGCGAGGTCGAGCGGTTCGATCAGGCCTCGGCCAAGCATGTAGAACCACAGCCGATTGGCAATGTTGCGCACGAAATAAGGGTTGTCCTTGTGAGCAATGCGCGCGGCCATTTCTTGGAGCGGGCTGAACGCGGGCTCACCCAGAATTTTCTTGCGGCGGTCGGGTTTGACTTTCCACTGTGCGTCGCCTCCGAGTTTTGGAATCGCGATCGGATCGCCGAACGGCACGCGAGGCGGGGTCTGGTATTCCTTGCCGCTGAAAACCGATTTGAAACTAACCGGCTCGGTCATCAATGCTTCACTGACCCACTTGGCGGGTCTGTCCTTCGCGGTGTTTTGCAACTTGAGGTTCTGATAGACGGCGAAGACGCCCTGAAAGTCGACCTGTTTGTATTGATCGACGGTCAGGTGGTTGTGGCATTGGGCGCATTGCAGGTCGATACCGAGGAACATGCGGCCGACATCGCGGGTGAGGCCGGGGTAATCCGTCGGGTTTTGACCGTACTTTTCGAGCCGCTTGGTGATGAAGAAACCAGCGGGCGCAAGTGCCTTGTCCGTGTCGCGCGGGTGAAGCATCTCGCGGGCCATCTGATCCCACGGCTTGTTGGTCTTAAAAGATGCGACGAGGTATCGCTTCCACGCATCGTCGTCGCCGCGGCGTTCCATGAGCATGATGTGGAAGACATCGGCCATGTGCTCGGCGTAGCGCGGGCCGGCGAGCAGGCGATCGATCAGTTTTACGCGTTTGTCTTTTGAGGTGTCGGCCAGGAACGCGCGGGCCAGCGCGGCGGTAGGAATCTCGCCGGCGAAATCGAGCATCACCCGGCGAAGGAACTCGGCATCGGAGGCGCGGTCGGCGATCGGATGATTCACCGCTTTGATCTTTGCGCCGATCAGTGCATCAATGCGCTGGTGAAGCGGCTGACTTGATTGATCGGCTGCAGCATTGGCAGGCAGCCATAGCGAAAACGCGAGCATGATCGTTGCGATGATGCTATCGCTTTTTCGCATGGTGTGTTCCTGTCGTTCGCGCTGTTGACCGCGTTAAGCCGCGAGCGGCTTTATTTGGCGGACAACTGTTTGCCCAACTGCACGGCTTTCATCTGGTTTTGATCACGGCAGATCAGCACGCCGTCGGCAAAGGCGAGCGGCGCCCAGGCTTTGCCGCCGTTGGCTTGCAGCACTTTGGCACGGGCGAGTTCCTTGTATGCCTTGGGGTTAGGGTCGATGAGGTGAATCGTGCCCTCTTCGCCTTCCTGTATAACCAGATGTTTGCCGACGAGGATCACACTCCCGCGGCTGAAAAACGGATCGCCGCCGGTGCGCCAGAGAATTTTGCCCGTCTTGGGATCAAGGCACGCCAGTCCGCCGCGCTCGCGGTTGCGGCGGGAGAACTTGCTGTTCTCGTTGATGTTGGCGTAAAGGTACCCGTCATGGTAAATCGCGGGATGCACCTGGCAGCCGTCAGGGATGCCTTTGGTGTTCGGCCGCCAAAGTTCTTCGATTTTGTAACCGCTGAAATCCTTGACAACCTTGATCATCACGGACCCGTCGTCGTAACCGCCGGTGATGAAAATCATGTTGCTGTTGCCACCATCGGTCGCTGGCAACACGGTGGGCGAGGGGATGGCGAACTTGATGTCATAGCCGGTGTATTTCCAGATCGTACGCCCGTTTTCCGGGTTGACGAAGGTGACTTCGTTGTTGGTGATCTGCATGACGCCGGTGACACCGCACACTGTGCGCAAGTTGGGCGAGGCGTAGTAGTCGGCGTTGTATTTGTCGCTGAGGTTGGGCTTTTCCGCGGACCAGACGACGTCGCCGGTTGCCTTGTTGAGCGCGACGAGCACGGGGGTTTCACCAGACGTCGGTGTGAGAATGACTTTGTCTTTGAAAACCAGAGGTGACTGCGCGTAATCCCATTTCAGATCGCCGGCCTTCCAGTCGGTGCTCAGGTTTTTCTTCCAGACCGCCTTGCGCGTTTTGCGGCTGATGCAGTGTACGTTGCCCTTCATGCCGACGGTAAAAATCATGTCGCCGTCGATCGTTGGTGTGGAGCGCGAGCCGTGAAACCGCGCCGTGCCTTCAGCGTCGTAGGCGTACTTCCACAGTTCGTTACCGGAGCGCAGGTCGAACACGCGCAGAACGTCGCCTTCATCGGAGACGCGGTCGAGGATGAACACTTTGCCGTCCACAATGGACGCGCCGCCGAAGCCGGGCCCGGTATCGGCGGTCCAAAGCACTTTGGGACCGCCTTTGCTCCATGGGGTGATGGTGGCGGAGGAAGCGGCCTTGGCATCGCGGTTGGGGCCGAGGAACTGAGGCCAGTCGTCCGCTGACGCGGGCTTGGCATGAAACGAGACTGCGATGCACGAAAGCACGACTATCACACTCAAAACAACACGCAACATGAACAATCTCCAAGGGTGTTTGTAGGGCGGTATTGTAAGGGATTGGCGTTCAGATTCTGCAAGTTACGGATAGCAAGACGCCTCACACGGGCCGATCATTGCATCCCGCAGGCTCAAAGCGGAAGACCAGATCGTAAAGCTCGCCGCCGACGAATGTCGCCACGTCCGGATCTTTCAACATCGCCACCTTGATCGTGTCACAGGCGAACGGCACGTCAAAGTTGCTTTCCACCGCCCTGCCCATGCCTTCGAGGACGACCAGGTCCACACCGCGCTGCACTACCGACTCGGCCAACTCCGTGCTCACGCGCGACAGGTCGATCAACGGCAAACCGTTCCCGCTGGGCACGAGTGCCAGCCGACCATCACGTAACGCGTCAGCCAACGTTTCATCGAACGCGGCGATCCGTTCAACCAACGTCACCGTCTCCGGATGGGTCATGTCGTTC
>JANQKH010000278.1 GCA_028281215.1 Phycisphaeraceae bacterium
GCCGGCGCGGTCACGAATTTCAACGCCGAACGCGCGGGCAATCGCACCGGCGCGAGCGACATCCCCCTCGTTTAGCGGGCGTTCGCCGATCGCCACGTCTTCGGTTTCCTTATTGTCCTTGTCGTCGTCGCTTGCGTACTCAACATGTGCATTGCAATCGCCTTCAACGTCGCCGTCATCTGCATCATCCTTGCTGAGGATGTTCCTTTCCAACCACGCCGACTGCCCGGCGATGTCGACACCGTTGCGGAAGCCGGCGAGCATCCATCGCGCGGACAAATCGCGGGCAAGCACGGGATCCTGCAACCCATCAATGATGACAAAAGTGCGCGGCGGAGGTTTCGTCGATTCAGACATTCGACGCGACAGTGTAGCGGGCGGTGCGCGTCAGGGCGTGGCCGTCACTTGTCAACCACAATGATGGTGTTCAGTGGCGACACGGCTTGGTTCCCCTTGCTGTCCATCGCATGCACGTGAAGGGCGTGAATGCCGGGTTTGAGCTTCACATTCACTTCCGATCCATTGAGGAGGGTCAGTTCCTTGTCGCCCGTATGGAGCACAAGCGTCGCGTCGTTCCATGGCGGCTTGACGTTGACAATCACCTTGATCGGTTCACCGGCTTGGTGCGCGACAAACCCTCCGTCGCCCATGCCGATGGGTTGTTTGATTTGGATCGGCGAGTCTTTGGAGACGAATGATCGCCAGGTCGCGGCGAGGTAGCGATTGGGAAACCAGCAAGCCTTCGATTTGTCGCCCTTGTAGTTGTTGAATGATGCGATGTCGGGTGGCTGCTGCGACCAGGTGTCGGCGTTGCCCAGCCAACCTTTGGAGACGTCCAGCGTTTTGAGTGTCACCGGTCCCTCCGCGGGGGACTGAGAGGCGGGATAACGCACACGGATGGCGTGATCGAACCACGGCATGGCAAGGTTGTTGGCGCGGGCGAATTCATGCTTCTTGCGCCATTGCACGGCAATCGACCATTGCGCATGTTGGGCGCGTTGGTCAGGAAGTTTGGCGAATAGTTTTTCCATCTGTTTGCCGTCACGTTCACCGAAGATGGTGACCATAGGCACACGGCGGGACGCTTCATCGCGCGGGCCGACTTCCAGGCAGACCGGTGCGGCGGCGATGGTGCGGTTGGGCATTGCTTCAGTCAAGCGCGATGAGAGCCCACCGCCGATGGACATGCCCACGAAGCAGAGCGGCGCGTGTTTGAGTTCGGGATGGCCGCTCACTTTGCCAAGTTGTTCGAGGCCGCGCGCGATGGTGTCGGCGTGTTCATCTTTTTTGACGCCGAAGAGATTTGCGCCGACCAGCGCGAAGTCCCACTGCGACACCGCGGCCCGCCAGTGTGCCTGGTGGACCGTCTTTTCGTAGAACGGATTCACCACCGCGCCGCGCAGCGTTTTAACGTCGGGCGGAATCCAGATCGCCATTGGCGCTTCGTCGAGCGGTTTGGACATCCGTTTGTCCTTGCCGTTCTTGGGTGTGGTTAACTTAGCGCCGACCCGAAAGACGCCGGATTCATTGTCGGACTTGAGGGATTTGTCCGGCGTGCCCGTTTGGGCGATCGTCATCGCCGGCGCGTGCCATGTCATCAGGGGTGACAGAAAAACCAACAGTGCGAAGCGATTCAATGCGTGGCAGCGGCGGGGCATGGGCGGCTCCGTGGGGTGAGGTCAACTGAACATTGTCGGGCTGACGGCGTGCGGTTACGTTCGGTAAATCAACGGCCGTCAAACAGCGAAATGCCCGGCGAATCACCTGCGTTTTGAAGGTATTTGCTTCCACCGGCGGCGATGGGGATAATACGTGATGCACATGGAAGTCACACCCATTCAGATCAGCACCGTGGACCAATTGGAAGAAGCAGTCCGCGACGCCGGCCGCGTGTTCAATGACGGCGGCTTGATCATTTTCCCCACTGAAACGGTCTACGGCATTGGTGCGTCGGCGGCGTCGAGCGCCGGTTTCGAAGCACTCGGTAGAGGAAAGCAGCGCGAAACGGTTCAGCCGTTCACAACGCATGTTCCTTCGCCCGCCGTGGTGGAGCACTACGTCGATACCACCGACCCGCGCGTGCAACGCATCGCGGACAAGTTGTTTCCCGGGCCGGTCACGTTGGTCGTGGAAGTGAGCGAGCAGGTCCAGCGGGAGAAGGTCGCGGCGATCATCGAACAGGTCGGTAAGGCGACCGGCGAAGCGACGCCGATCGATGGTGACACCCTTCAACAACGGCTGTATCACGAAGGTACGATCGGCCTGCGATGCCCGGAAGACGCACTTGCCCAGGCGATCCTCGGCGCCACGCCGGCGCCGATCCTCGCCAGCAGCGCCAATCAGCGCGGTCAGCGACCACCGTTGGAAGTCGACGCGGCGGTTGACGCCGTCGGGCAGTCCGCAGCGATGATCATCGATGGCGGCCGCTGCCGATACGCCAAACCTTCCACCATTGTCAGCGTGCGCATGACGGAGCATGGTCCGGTGTATTCCATCGAGCGCGAAGGCGTGTACGACGAACGGACGATTCGCCGCGCGCTGCAATGGAACGTGTTGCTGTTGTGCAGCGGTAACACCTGTCGCTCCCCGATGGCGGAGGGGATCGCCAAACAGTTGCTCGCGCAGCAGCGTGGCATTGAGCCGGGCG
>JANQKH010000289.1 GCA_028281215.1 Phycisphaeraceae bacterium
CTTCATTTGCAGACAACGGAGTCGTTGCATCTTTGGTTCATTTGGTCAGTGTGGTCGGCATATCCCCATCGCCGGTCTTTTCACCTTTGAGAATCCAACTGAGATTCATCACCGCAAGCTTGGATCCACCGCTTTCAAAGTGCAGGTAAATCAATCCTTCGCTCGGCGTGCCGGGGCGGCCTGCATTCATGGATGAATAGGCGAACGCGCCTTCAAACACGAGTCGCTTGATCGGCCAGGTTTTACCGCCGTCAAAGCTTGCCCAAACGGTGCCTCGGCTGCGCCCGCGCGGGCTGTCGCAGTTGCTGTAAATCAAAATGTCTTTTCCCTCCACGGGCAATCGCACGAGGCCGCCCATGCAGCCGTAGTTGGTGTCCTGCGGCCCGTCGGGCAGGGCGTCGATGATTTTCCAGTCTTTCCAAGTGACGCCGCCGTCATTACTGATCGCGCTGCGTCGGCGACGGTTTTTTGGTCGTTTTTCCCAATGCACGCGCGAGTTGTAATAGAGCGTACCGTCGGATAACTCGACAATGCACGCTTCGCCGGTACCGTTTTCGGGGAACGGTTTGCTGGTGCTCCAGGTTTTCCCGCGGTCGTCGGAATAGATCGCGTTGGTGTAGTGCGCCGGCCATTCGCTGCGTGCGTTCTTTTGACCGTAATAGCGCGACGGGCGGATCAGTCGGCCCTTGTGTTCGCCGCGACGAAGCGTGATGCCGTGTTCGTTCATATGCATCGACGGCATGTGCCCGTTGACGTCCTGCTGAATAGCGACTTTCTCCGCGGTCCATGTTCGGCCGTCGTCCTTGCTGCGATAAACGGTCAAGGGCGCGGGCGGATGACGGTCTTCCACGAAGGCAAGGATGTCGCCGGTGATTTCATCGACGGTCAGCCCGCCGCCTTGGAAACCTTTTTCGGCGACGACGATGTCTTGGCCGAACGTTCTGCCGCCGTCCTCGCTGCGCCTGGCGCGGATTTGTCGACTGCCGAACGTGACCAACACCGTGCCTTTGAGCGTGGTCACCACATTGGGGAATCGCTCTCCTTTAAATAGGTGTTGAATATCGAGTTGGGGTTTGCCGAGGAACGGTTCGAGTTTACCTTCAAGTGGTTGCCGCTCCGCGCCATGCATTGTGGTGGTGAGGCTGATGATCAGCAGGGCGATCAGGCGAAGGGATACGGGCATGGCGAGTTCCTTGATCAGTTGGGATCAGCGGGTGTATTTCGATGCAGCCGACCATTGTAATCTTGTGTCGATTGAAACCGGAAGGGTGTTCGAAGACGTACCGGGATTGTTTTCGTTCCAATGGATGTTGGTGTTCGGCGTTCATTTTATTGAACTTTTCCAGTGGCATGACGTATGATGCAGTGAACTCTTCACTTTCCCGCCTCGTTCAGAGTCCGCGGGCGATTTTTCTTTTGACGTGCCTGCCTCACTGACTGAATCAATGAACGCGTGTGTCCAGTGATGACTGGTTTCGCATTGCATGACCCGGTGCGACCGCGTCATTGAATACACACATCAACCGCGGCTTTGAATCACGATTCCGACTGTTCACGACTTGCGTCACGCGGAGCGGCGCGATCCGTCTCCGTTGACGCCAGGGAGTTCACCATGCATCGATCAACTTCATCACGAATCAAATTCGCATGTCTGTGCATTGCCGTCGCGTTGGTGGCGCTTCATTTGAATTTCACTTGGATGCAACCCGCGCCGTATGACCTTCAGGTGTACGGGCAACAGCAGTTGACGCCCGGCGCCACCGCGACCGTGCGCGCCGTGTTGTTGGATCAACCGACGGCAGCGCCCCTGGCTGGCGAGCGGGTGGCGATTCGCCTACTCGACAAAAAGGGTGACGCCTCCGTCAACCTCGGTTCGTTCATCACCAACGCGGAGGGTTCAAGCGATTTGGCGTTTGAATTGCCGACATGGCCGCAAGGACGGTACATCATGGCGGTCGAGACCGAAGGCCTGGTCTCGCGTCAACGCCTGGAACTGCCGGTCGAGCTGAAACAGACATTCACGACGACGTTGGCGACCGACCGTCCGGTGTATCAGCCGGGACAGACGGTTCACGTTCGCGCACTCATGTTGCGGCAGGCGGACGGTCGACCGGCGGCGAACCAGGCCGCGTGGATCACGCTCAACGATCCGCGCGACAACGTGATCTTCAAACAGCAAGTGACCACAAGCAAGTTCGGTCTCGCGTCGGTCGATTGTGAACTCGCGACGGAAATGATCGAAGGGCGCTACATCGTGCGAAGCGAAGTCGAAGGTAACACTCATGACATGCCGATTGAAATCAAGCGGTATGTGTTGCCGAAGTTCAGCGTGACGGTGAACACGGATCGGCTGTACTACCAGTTGGGGCAACCGGTCGGTGGCACGTTCGAGGCTCGCTACTTCTTCGGGAAACCTGTTGCCGGCGCGTCGGTTCAATTTCAAATCCGGGAAGGTGACCGCGCCGTGCCCGGTGCTTCAACGGGTGTGAAAACGGATGCCGACGGCCGCGCTTCATTTTCAATCAACATCGCACAGGCGTTTCCCCTTCGCGAAGGTGACCTTTCAACGTTTGAATTGCATGTGGAAGCGACGGATGCGACCGGCGCTACGGTGGAGCGACGTTTGCCGCTTGTGTTAACCGATCAACCCTTTCGCGTCGAGGTGGTTCCCGAATCGGACCGGCTTTTGCCCGGCGTGGAAAACGTGATCTACCTGATCGGGCGTGATGCGCTCAAGCAACCGGTGCCGTTCACCGCCGCAGTCGGCGGCATCGAAGGGGAATTGAAATCAAGCGCACTCGGCGTGTTGCCAATCCGTCTGACTTGCGAAGCTGATCAAATGGTTTTGAATCTGACCGCGCGCGACGGCAAGGGCAACACCCACTCGGTCGCCCAGCGATTGTCGGTCGATCATCGAGCCGACGCGTTTGTCATGCGCACCGATCGAGCTCGATTGAAGTCCGGTCAACCGATCGAACTGACCGTCATCGGGCAAGGCGATCAACCCGTGCTGGTCGATGTGCTGCGTCAGGGAACCACGGTGTTGACGCACAGTGTGCCGATGCGAGACGGCCGCGGCGCCGGTATCCTTTCATTGCCGGAAAAACTTCGCGGGCCGTTGGATCTGGTGGCGTATCGGGTCGGTTCACAGGAACGCATTTGCCGTCAGGTGCGGCGGATTCATGTAGAAGACGATGCGTCGTTGAACATCACCGCGACCAAAGATCGCGACACCTATCGCCCGGGCGAGCGAGCGCATTGGGCGTTGTTATTAACCGATCATTCGGGCAGACCCGTGGTTGGTGCGTTGAGCCTTGCGATGGTGGATGAAGCGGCGTTGGCGTTGGGCGCCGCGCAAAGTGACATTCAAACAGCTAATAAAACCACGGCGATTAACGACGAAGCGCAACGTGAGTTTGAGTTGGCAATGGTGTCGTTGGCCGCCGATTCGCGCGGTAATCGGCAGGCGATTCTTCAACGGCTGATTGATGAAGAGTATCTGACGGAAGAATACCTGGACGTGCTGGACGATCCCGATCGCGATGAACTGCTCGCCGAGATGCACCTCGACGATTACCCGCAGGTGGTGCGCGATGTGTTGTTCGAGCGCGAGCCGGCTGTGCATTCGATGGGCGGTTCAACCTACCCCGCGCAAGCGGCGCAGGTCGAAGCGCACCGCGAAGCCGCGCTCGCCGTCGTGCATACATTGATGATCATTTTCTGCGCGGCCGTGGGCGTGTTCTTTGTCGGCCTGCTCATCGTCTGGATGGCGGCCCATTCGCGCGCTTTGTTGGCGGTGCTGGCGGTGGTGTTGGCCGCGGTACTTCTCGTCGGCCTGTTGCTGCCCTCGCTCGGCGCCGCGCGGCGCACCGC
>JANQKH010000202.1 GCA_028281215.1 Phycisphaeraceae bacterium
AGCCGGTGAACTGCTCCGCGCGGTGAGCGATCCCCACGCCGTTGTCACCGTCGATGCCGCACTCAACTCCCCCAGCACGCATCACGTTGTCGCCCTCGCCGGCCATCCGGTGACCGTGTTCCGTCGCGATGGCTGTGGCGTCCCGGGTGTTCATGTCTGGGCCGCCAACGAGCATGCGGACCAACTTTACGCCTCGCTCGCCCAAGCCTGTGGCGGACTTGTACCCAACGTCGACCAGTCGCAAGGCGCCGTCGAAGGGCAAGGCACGCGTCGGCCGATCGTCGGTCGCGGTATCGGCTGGCTTGCCTACAACACCGCTCGCATCGAAGCCGGCACGCCGCTGTTCCACGTCGACTTCGGCCCCGACAGCCTGCCTCACGAAACCGCCCAACTCGACCAGGCCGTCAGCTTCACCAAGGGTTGCTACCTCGGCCAGGAAGTCGTCGCCCGCATGCACAACCTCGGCCACCCCAAGCGCGTCCTCGTCGGCCTCAAAGGAGAAGACGATCGCTTGCCCGTCGCCGGGTCACAAGTGCTCGATGAATCAGGCGACGTCATCGGCGGCGTCAGCAGTTCCACACTCGCCCCGATGTGCGGCAACGCCGCCATCGGCTTCGCCACCATGAAGTGGGGCAAGCACAACGAAGCGACCAACGTGCTTGCACCCGCAGAAGGAGAAATGGTCAACATGGTGGTGACGGGTTTGCGGTTCATTTCGGATTCCTGACGAATTCATTCACGCATGTTGGCCTTCGTCAACTCCGCGTTGCACGATGATCACGCCGGCGGCCGCCGGGACTTGTGCGGATCAATCCCCACACGTGTGCCTTCGGCCGTCGGCTCCGCCGCAGGGCCGGTGATTTCCGGGTCGTCGCCGCCGAGTCCGGTCTGCATCTCCTGGCACTTGCTCATGATCTGCACAGCCTCGGCCACATCATCCGTCACATGGAACAGATCCATGTCCTTGGGCGAAATGTTCTGGTACTGCTCGAGCATGATTTCCTTCATCCAGTCAATCAGCCCGTCCCAGAAGTGATGGCCGACGCACACCACCGGGAACGGTCGAATCTTCAGCGTTTGAATCAGCGTCATCGATTCAAAGAACTCATCCATCGTGCCGAACCCGCCGGGGAAGATGATGAAGCCCGACGCGTACTTCACAAACATCACCTTGCGCACGAAGAAGTAGCGAAAGTCCAGGCTCAGGCCGTCCGACTGATACGGGTTGGCGCTTTGTTCCATCGGCAGGCTGATGTTCAAACCGATCGACTTGCCATCCGCTTCATACGCGCCCTTGTTCGCCGCCTCCATGATGCCCGGCCCGCCGCCGGTGATCACCGAGAACCCCGCCTTGACCAGCAACTTGCCGCACTCGACCGCGTGGAGATAGTTCGGATCGTCCGGCGGTGTGCGCGCCGAACCAAACACCGACACCGCGGGCTCAATGCCGCTCATCGATTCAAACCCTTCAACAAACTCCGACAAAATACGGAACAGCCGCCATGTTTCCTTGCTGAGTTTCAGATCGTCTTCCAATGACATGAAGAACTCCATTTTAAGAACCTGAGTATCAGGACAAGATGATAGGTCTCTACCAATCAAGCGCCAATGCGATGGAATACGCGAATCGGACAATTACGTTCATTTAGTTACTTTCTTGCCGCGCTTCTTATGCTTCGGTTTGGTTTTCAGGACCGGAAGCGGTTTTGATTTGAGATAGACCTCACGGTGAGGTTTCAGATCATCGCCTTGCTGAGTCGTCCATTTCTTTAACATGCGTCGCATCTCATCCATGCGTTCTTTATGTTGAGGGTCATTCGCAAGGTTATTCAGTTCAAACGGATCAGCCTCAAGATCGAAGAATTCGAATTCACTTCGTGTGTGGTATCGTTTGATGATCGCGGCGGCTTTGGGATTCGTTTTGGCAGCTTCGTCCCATGAATGCCAGAACGCACCGCCGCCGTCCCTGCGAAGGCGGTCCGAGTGATTGGTGTGATACGCGTGCGGTGTCAGGTTATGAATGTATTTGTATTGGCCCACGCGCACGCTGCGCATTGGGAATATGTTCATCACGCCATCGCCTGTGTGTGTGGTGAAGATCTGCTTACGATGGGTTTTGGATTTTCCAAGCAACACGGACGCAAATGAACGGCCATCAATCTCCTTGGGGACATCACCGCCGGCGATGTCCAGCAACGTCGGCAACAGATCCACCCAACTGACCATCGCGTTCGTGCGCACACCTTTCTTGATGTGGTCGGGCCAAACGACAATCAACGGAACGCGCGTTCCCGAATCGTAAAGGTTCCACTTGCCGCGAGGCCATTGCCCGCCATGATCGCTTGTGAAGAGAAAAACAAAGTTGTCGCCAAACTTCGCGTTGGCCAGCGCGTAAACACGACCCATCTCGGCGTCCATGTTCGAAATGTCCGTGAGATAACGTGCCCAGTGTTGCCTCGTCTGCGGGGTATCGATGAAATAAGGCGGCAACGTTAAGGAATCGGGCTCGTAGGCACTGTCCTTCGTCCACAAGACATGCGGCCGCCGGTCACCCACCATCAAGCAGACCGGCTCTTCCACTTTGTTCTTGGTGAAATAGGCTTTGATCTCTTCCGACATGCCCATGGGGTGGGGTGAATTGAAATCGCTGCCGACAAAACCCTTGCGGCCATGTGCCACTTTCCCAAACGAAAGGACGCGGTAACCCAGTGCTTTGAATAGCGGAGGTAAGAACTTTGTGCCCGCCTTGACGTTGCTGTGATTGGGATGAGCGCCGTGCCGCGCGGGCATCAAGCCGGTCAAAAAGGAAAATCGGTTGGGACAACACGACGGAGAAGCGACATAAGCGCTGTTGAACACCATGCCGTCTTTAGCAAGCCGATCCATGGTGGGCGTGCTGGCATCCTTTGAACCGTGGATGGAAGTCGACTCACGACCCAGATCATCGGACAGGAACACGACAATGTTCGGACGCTTCGCCGCCCAACCGCTTGCGGTTATCAACAAGACGAAGAATGCCACCATCGAATGTTTCATGGTGAACCTCCCATACAAGAATGCGCATGGATAGATTAGTCGAATCACACCGAGTCCCGCGCAACTCACTGATCGCGCAGGCGAATGCGGGGCCGATTCGTGTTCATGTTTTTCCAGTAATCTGACCGGACAAGGTCTCAAGCAGCCAGCGCGGCTTTCGCCTGTTCGACGAGTTTGTCGAACGTTTCCGGGTCGGCGATGGCGATCTCGCTGAGCATCTTGCGGTTCAGGTCGATGTTCGCCGCCTTGAGGCCGGCGATGAATCGGCTGTACGACAGGTCGCGCATCCGGGATGCGGCGTTGATGCGCGTAATCCACAAGCGACGGTAATCGCGCTTGATCAACCGACGGTGTTGCGTGGCGAACGCGCCACCGCGAACGACCGCTTCTTTCACGCGGCGCCAGCATGTGCGGCGGGAACCACGGTTGCCTTTGGCTTGTTTGAACCACCGGTTCTTGGCTTGACGACGGGCAGCACCCTTTTGTGCGCGAGGCATGAGAGATTTCCTTTCGCGGGAACGGGGCCGCGACTTGAGTCACGGACTTGGGAACCCGGCCCACCAAAAAGTTTGGCATGTTCAGTTCATCGTGCCATGGCACCAATCGTTGCATGCCTTAGCGATCGCCCGGCACCACACGCGTGCCCAGCATCTTCTGCAATCGAACCACATCGCCCCCCTTGGCGGTGCGGAACTTGCGCAACTTGCGGATTTTGTTCCCGCTCATGTGGCTGTTCAGGTGGCTGCTGAACGCTCGCTTGAACTTGACCTTGCCTTTGCCGGTCAACTTGATGCGCTTCAAAAGCCCTTTGTGTGTCTTCATTTTGCTCATGGGGTCCACCTGCTTCGATCGGTCGAGTCGAGCATTGTAGCCATTCCATCTCCGCCGACAACCAGCCCGCCCACATCGGTACGTCGCGATTTGCGCCCTCGCTGCGCGCGCCATCGTGAACGTTTCGGCGCGCACAGACATGCATGTCCGGACATAGGGGGTACCCTAAACCTCTGAAATATGAGCTTAAGTACTTAGTAAACATGATCTTAGATCCATGTCCGGCTCGGATGTCCGGACGTCCGGACCCCATTTTTCGCCCGAAAACGAGGGTTTCAGTGTCCGGGATCATGTCCGGAACGTGTCCGGACATGTCCGGGGGTGTCCGGCGGACATGATGTGACGACATCTGTGCGCACCAACATGAACACCGTCGCGCCGCCGCATGACAGGTCAGACCACAAACCAGACTGCACCCCAGAGCCTCGCATCGAACTGGTGCTCCCAGTGACATGCCCGCGCCAAACTGGGCGGGAACATCACATTATAACTGAAATCCGAACAAAACACGAGTATAACTACATCAAAATCAACATGATCATCGGCTTCGCGACTCTGCCAATTTCCAGTATTTCTCCGCCTCTTCACGCAGGCCCAACTCGGCGTAGCAGTTGCCCATGTTGACTTCGACCCATGCATTCTCAGGTGCTAGGGTTTCGGCTTTCTGGAAAACCTCAAGTGCTTCCTCCCAGTATTGATTGCGCGCAAGGGCGATTCCGAAGGCGGTGAACAGTTTTGGGCAGTCAGGTTCTGTCTCGGTGGCCTTTCGATGCAGGGCTAACGCGATCTTCTGCAATTCTCGCATTCGACGCCAGGGGGTTTCAAACATGCCTAGAAGAATCAATAACTTCCAGTGATTGCCTCCCGCCTCGGCTTGACTGGCTTTGGTGTAGAAATCGATGGCCTGAGGGTTTTGTGGATCAGGTAGCTGTGAAATAGCCCAGCCATACGGCATCTGGGATTGCAACGGAATGTTCTCGCGTTCGCGTTTGTGACGCTTTTTTTGTTCGCTTTGTTGAAACGGTTCGTAGGCTTGAACGATGGTTTGATCTTCAGAGGGACACACTTCCAGAAAACACAACAGGTATCCGATTAATCTCGGCACGGCTTCGACATCCTTCAAGACCAGTATTTTCTGATTGGATTGTCTAATCATTGAACCGCAATCGTGATCAGCGGTTTCAGCGTCGTCGTCCGGAAGAACAAAGACCGTCTTATAGGCGAGGTTTTCAAGAACGTATTTGCATTCTTTGAGTACGTGCGCAGTGGGTTGTCGGCAGTCCATGACGACGACGGCCGCTCGGTCGGCGAATCCGAACGCGATCTCCTCCCAGTTCTCCGCGCATTCCAGCCGAAAACACTCGCCTGCGATACGCAGGTTAATTCTTACATTCTTGGTCCAAAGTAAACTGATGGTGCGCATTGGAAAAGCACCACCGTTTCCGATCATGTCGCTGTGTAAATCAATCGAGCGCTCGCCCGACCCCAGAACCAGAATCGTACCTGGGAGTGATTGTCGCGCAATCTGAAGCAGGCTTGTCATGATCGCCGCTCCAGCGATCGGCCACGCAATGGGAACGGAAATGTCTGGCCATTGCCAGACAAACAGCGCCACGCCGACCAGCAAGGAGCCCCACTTGCCAAGCGCCATTCTGCGAATGCGCGGCGCCAGCCGCCCTGTCTTGCGTGTGAAACGAGAACACTCCCTAAATGCTTCGTGACCCATTACACGCTGCATCTTCCGGCGTGTGCCAATGCCCCAAAGGATGCCGTAAAACCCGAGCAGGATGGGGATCGCGGAACCAATGACCGCCGCTCGTCCCCAAAACGACATCTGATCGAACGATTGCAGAAAAGTGTCCATGCAGTGTCTCCCGATGAGTGACTACTGAATGGGAATCCGTTCACCAATGGTTTCCGCGGTGGGCCGTGTCCACCCTAAACGTTTTCAGTCATACCCTACGGTTTGAACTGCATTTCAGCGCTGTCTTTGAAACCAAGCCGACAGGCTTTGGCAACGAGGGTTTGGTCGGGTTTGACAGCAACACGTGAGGTATAGAGTTTCCACGCACTGTCACCGCCTTTGCCGCGAATCGCGTAGGCGATGGATGCGCCTTTGGTTTCAGAGTTGAGAATCACGTCGACGGTTTTCGAATCGGCGCGAGGAATGAAAAATGCGGTGGGCTTGGCGGTGGTCTGCATCTTGTTCCCCGGCCGCATGCGCTCCATGAGCACCGGTTCGGGCAACATGCCGAGGTCGCCGACTTTGATTTGCCAGTCTTCCACAGCCTTGCGCATCGCGGCGAGGCGCTTGGCGTGTTTGGGTTCGTCGGCGAGGTTGTTTAACTCGTACGGGTCTTCGTGCGTGTCGTACAGTTCTTCAATGGGCTTGGGTCTGGCGAACCAGTTGTTCTGTCCGCCTTCGAGTTTGCCCTCAGCGAAGAGGCGTCGCCAGTCCTGCATCGCGGGCATTTTGTCCATGTAGTCGATGCCTTGCGCGTAGGTTTTCTCCGGTTCGTAGTTGCGGATGTAGCGGAAGCGCCGGTCGCGGCAACTTCTCATCAGTTCGAGTGCTTCGTCCATGCGGTCGCGATGGTAGAAAAGATATTGCGGTTCTTTCTGTTGTTTTTCGCCGAAGAGGACGCGGCCGTGGAAATGCCTG
>JANQKH010000327.1 GCA_028281215.1 Phycisphaeraceae bacterium
AGCGGTTGCTACCAACCCCATGTGCCGGTCGAGCCGGCGCGCGAAGGTGGTCCGCCGAACATTGTCTTCATCATCGCCGACGACATGGGCTACGGCGACCTGCGAAGCTACGGCGCACCGGACACCTATACGCCCACTCTTGACAAACTTGCATCGGAAGGCGTGAAATTCACGAAGTTTTATGCCAACGGCTCGGAATGCACGCCGACCCGTACGGCGATCATGACCGGCCGATATCCACAGCGCGCCGGCGGGCTCGAATGCGCCATCGGAACAGACAACGTCGGGCGGTACGACGATGCGATACGGCTAGCTGAACAAGGCGATCTCGGATTGCCGGCCGAGCATAACACATTGATCAAGGGCTTGAAGCGGGTGGGATACGTTGCCGGACTCACCGGCAAGTGGCATCTTGGTTATGACGATAAGTTCAACCCAAACCGCCACGGATTTGATCACGCGTTTTACGTGCAGGGCGGCAACTGCGATTACTTCGAGCACAAGGAGCACACCGGCCGAAACGTGCTCGCGTTAAACGGTCAATTGATTGAACGCGAAGGCTATATGACGGACTTGATCACGAACGAAGCCGTACAGTTCATCAAGGACCATCGCGAAAAGCCGTTCTTCCTCGCGGTCACACACACCGCGCCGCATTTTCCCTATCAGGGACCGGGCGACAAAACCGGCAAACTTCTCTCCAAGGATGTGTGGACCAAAGGCACGCGCAAGCAATACATCGAAATGCTTGAGCACATGGATCTGTCGATCGGCAGAGTCCTGCTGACACTGGATCGCGAAGGGCTGCGCGAGAACACCATCGTCATCTTCATTAGCGATCACGGCGGCACACCGGAAGCACGCAACGCACCGTTTTCCGGTTTGAAGTCGACGCTGTTTGAAGGCGGTATCCGGGCTCCTTGTATCATCCGTTGGCCGGACAAACTCCCGCGAGGCAAGACCATCGACTGGCCGGCGATGACCTTTGATCTGACCGCCTCCATTCTGCGCGTTGCCGGCGCGGAACTTCAAAAGGGCGAATCGCTTGACGGCATCGACATGGTACAGTTCGCGCAAGACAAGAAGACACCGCCTCGCCGCGAACTGTTCTGGCGATCCCGGCGCGGCGACCGCACGTGGAAAGCTGTACGCGACGGGCGTTTAAAGTTAATCCAGAAAACAGAGGGCAGCGAAACCACCGAATGGCTGTTCGATTTGGGCCGTGATCCGCAGGAAGAGAACTCCCTTGCCAAGACGCTCTTCGTCGATGTGGAACACTTGAAAGCCAAGCTTGCCAAGTGGGAGGCCGAAGTGAAAGCCGTGCGATAGCGCACAGTTCACTCGCGCTCGTTCTCGGCCTGCAATCCCATCGCTTTCATCAAACCATCCAGCGTCGGTTCGATCGACAACGGCACGTACGGGCGAAACGAGGTTTCCACATCGCTTTTGCCGGATGGGTCTTTCTTTTCGGTACGGCCGTCGTTCAACTGCAAAAGCGAGGGGCGATCTGAATCGTCCGGAAAGACAATGGGTTGGCCTCTGAGGGTGATGGTCGCGGGGGAAGAGGACGAACGCGAATCAGAACGCTTTTCACCGGGTTTATCGTCTGCCTTGCGCTTGGCGCGCATCGCTTCGATCTCCTTCGGCGTCAAACGCCGACACTCCATGTAGAGTTCGCCGTTTCGCATCACGGGGAACATGCCCCAGGCGCTGA
Organism: Phycisphaeraceae bacterium; assembly: GCA_028281215.1. GTDB lineage: Bacteria > Planctomycetota > Phycisphaerae > Phycisphaerales > Phycisphaeraceae > JANQKH01. The sequence continues at coordinate 1,715 of JANQKH010000327.1, forward strand.
GCGTTTGAGACGGTGCGTGAATTTTCGATTCATGTTCCTCGCCGGCCGCCTGAACACGGTAGTGCGTGCGGCCGTACTTGATGCCGACCGATGATCGCTGAACAACACCGTCCTTGATGGACTCAGTGATCTTCACCATGCCAAGCCGATCAATGGTGACCGATTTGTCACCCATGGCAACGACCACGAAGGACCGTAAGCCGACGCGCACTTCGGCTCCCAACGGCAAGCGCGTGTTGAGTATGATCTTCTTCCAGGATTGATTCTCCTTGGCCCGCCACTGCACCAAGCCGCGCGTGGCCGTGACGATCGCGACTGACTTGTGCTGATTCTGTTCCTTGTCGGCCTTGAGCCGTCGTAGGGATTTGATGCCCGGCGGGTCGTTCGGGCGATTGGTGTGATACGTAAGGTGCGTGGTGGCGAGGCTGTAAATGCCGGAGTCGTAGAACGTGTGCAGCCGGTTGTGATGATCCATCTTCAACACCGCGCCAAGCCCTACGGCCACCTTGCCCTGCGACGGCAGGCGCTGTCCGCTTTTCACTATCTGCCAGGCGCTGTGTTCGACGGGTTGCCACCGCACGAAGCCGCGCACGTGGATCACCTTGACGAATGCCGCATCGCTCGGCCGCGCGGGTGAATCACTGGATTGGTCCGCCGTCACTGGCGCCGCCGACATCACCATTGTTGCGATGACAAGCATTCCAATCGGCCTGCCACACATTGTTCGCATCAACATGACTGAAACTCCGCCCGACGTGGTTGGCATTTTAGTAAATCGTAACGGTGACCGGCACCACTCCGCCGATCAAGTCTTCGGCTCGTGCGTGGTATCTCGCTTTGGAACGGGTGTGCCTGGTTCGGGCGAGGCGCTGTGCACTTGCAATGTCGCCGCCGGCGCTTTGACGCGCGTGTTATGGTCTACCGCCTTGGCGCGAACGACGTACCACGTT
>JANQKH010000336.1 GCA_028281215.1 Phycisphaeraceae bacterium
GCGCAAAGCGATTCGCGCCACGGCCATCATCGGGCTGGTGGTGCTCACCCTCGCATTGGGTGTCGGGATTTACCTGTTCGCCACGATGCTCTTCAGTGACAAGGAAGAGATCAAGCAGCCGGACCGAATCATCGGCGTTGACGCGGACACCAACCCGATGTTGGCAAGCCAGGCCAACCTGATCGGCATCCCGGTCGATAAGGACACGGCGATTCTGATCGACGGTTCCGGCTTCGCCAAGGACTGGCTGCCCATCATGCGCGACGTGGTGTACGAAGCGGTGCGCAAGTCTCCCGAATCCCAGTTCCTGGTGATCGCCTGGACGGACCTTGGCAACTCGTCCTACACCAAAGAAGGCCCCGAGAAGATCGCCAAGGAAGATTTGCCCAAGTTCCGCCGCTTCCTCGACCGCATTCCCTCGATCGCGCCGGCGGTACCGGTCGAAGCGGTGAATGAATCGCTGAAACACCGGATGGATCAGATCGTCCTGATCACCGGCCAACGTCTGGACGAATCGGACACCGCCAAAATCAAGGCCGCGGTCGACGCGAAAGTGGACACACGGTTTGACGTGATTCTGATCACGGACGCGACGGATCACGATCCGAAGTTGAAGGAAGTCGCCGACGGCAACGAAGGGACTTTTGTCAAAGTGCCCCGCCGACAACTCGAAGCATGGCATGCGGTGTGGAAAGATGAACAGGCGAAGAACGCCGGCAAGGATGGGAAAGGTGGTGGTGCGAAAGATAGCCAAGACGGCGACGCGAAGAAGGATGACAGCAAGTGAGATGCGTGAAGAATGAACTGGCGCGAATCCGAATCCGCACACCATGCAAAGCCAAGGTGCGGCACCCCGATCTTGGAGACGCAAGAGATTTCGACATGTCGATCAACTTCAATTCGGAATGACCTTCACCTTCTGCCGGCCGTGGATGCGGTAACGGACACCTCGCCAGGTCATGGTTCGGATCAATGCCACGGAGGCGATCAATGTGAAATGCAATGACATATAGAACCACGTGCCAAAGCGGTCGAGACGCATCGTGGTTCGCATGCGGGCAAGCGTTGGCTCATCGAGGATGCGTCGCATGATACGTTTGCGAAAGGTAAATCCGATCTGGTTGACGACGAAGACGAATCCCATCGCCGTGCACGCCATGATCAATACCGGCCACCATGTCTTGACCGCACACAAGATCGCCACGGCCACAGCCGACAGTCCCGCGAGGCAGTAAAGACCATGCAACGACAGGGCCACCAGATAATCGGTCAGCTGATACACCTTGGTGATCAGGTATTGTCGGCGGACGAAGTTGGTCAGGCTCACCCACGTAAACGAACCGGGCGACGGCACGACGCATTCGGGCACAAAGTGCATGTGCAGGCCGAGTGCCCGGACCATACGGGTGAGTTGGTAATCATCGGTCAGCGCGCCGGTGAGCTTGCCGCGAAAGTCGCCGCGCCGGGCGGTACTGACACGCACAGCCATAGATCCGCCCCACGCGCGGTTGAACTGGTAGCGGCCGCAAAAGGTCGCGATGGAACTGTTCATTACGCTGGCCAGATGCGTGGCGAACGATTCGGGCTCGGCGGCGCCGGGCACGAGCCAACGGTAACCGGTCGATCCGCCGATATAGTCTCTCTTTTCCAGCGGGCCGACCAGATAGGAAAGCCATTGCGAACCGGGCACCGCATCGCTGTCGGCGAACACCCAGACATGGTCGTCCTCGCTCTGGGCATCGACCAGTTCCAACGCCTTGAGTTGGTTGTGCACCTTCTGCCCCTGCGTGCCGTCGGTGACGCCGGCGACAATGAGTTGCGTATCGATGTCAGTGACGTGGGCCAACTCTTTTTGGATCACCTCGAAGGCCGGGTCGTCTTCCGACTCGACGACGAAGACGATGCGATAGGCGGGATAATCTTGCGAGCAGAGTGCGGCAATGTTGGCGGGCAGGTCGTCGTCGACGCCCTTCATCGGCACGATGATATGGGCGAAGGGTTTGAACGTTTTGTACCAAGGCGGGCTGCCCTGAATGAACCGGCGGACGAGGAGTTTGCGGATCATCAACATCGACAGCAACGCCTGCACACCCCATGCAAGCCAAAGCAAACCAAAGACCAGCGACAACTCAAACGACATGCGATTCGGCAGGCATTGAAGACCGCGGCGGGCGATCGGGGAAGTTCGGGAAAGCAGCGAGCAACGGCTCGCATGATAGCGAAAGGGGATAAACATAAGCGAGGGCGGGACGGTGGCAGGAGCAAGGACAGACGCCAAGGCCCGACCGGTGTGGACAGATGATTCACTTGACGATGAAACGAACCATGTCGGACGCGCCGGTCGCATCGGAGCAGACAAGTTGGTATCGCCCGGCTGACAGGTTGATCGGCATGATGCGCTGGACTTGGGAGTCAGAGTCAGCGGAGTCGGCGATGTTCAAACGTTTGCCGTTAAGGAACCAGGTGACATTACGGCGATTGGAGGCGATGCGGATCGGTGCGCGCTGGTGGAGGGCAACAAAGGCGGCGTGGTCGGCCGGCGATGTGATGCGGAGTGCGGCCGACTGTTCGCGCGGCATGGGTAAAGGACGGTGGACGAAGATGGGCGTGGGCGCTGGAGGGGCAAACCCGGCATTGCGACGCCAGGCGGGATCGTCGAACAGTTGGGCGAGCAAGGGTTCGGCGGCGTCGCGACCGACGTACGCAGCATGGCCGGAGCCGTCGAATCGACCGACCCAAACGCCGATCGCGACGTTGCCGTTGTGCCCGACGGCCCAAGCATCGCGGCGACCGGAACTGGTGCCGGTCTTCCATGCGAACCACGGTACATCATCGGCCCGACGGTCTTTCATGCCGGCGGGGCGACGGGCGTGACTGGAAAGGATGCCGTTCAACGA
>JANQKH010000206.1 GCA_028281215.1 Phycisphaeraceae bacterium
CGCTGGGCGGCGGCGTGACATTGGAAGCCCGGTGCCCGCGTCAGCCGGACAAGCAAATCGTGCAGGACGGCCAAGGCGGGATCCACCTGCTGCGGCAACGCATTGATGCTGACGTGCGCGGCAGCATTGTTGACCTGTTGGAAGCACGCGATTGGGTCAGCGAACACATCGACGTGCTTGCCTTGACGCAGCGCGGCTGTGAGTTCGACACGGCGTCGGAGCCGACGTTGCATCTGTTCGCTGACGACGCCAAGACTGCGGTTGCGGTGGTCAGCAAGCTCGGCCCGTCGGTAAAGTTGCATCTGGTGCAGTCGGTGAACGTCGGGAATCAATCGACGTGGATCTGCACGGATTTGAATTAGGCGGATCAATCAAGGAGATCACATGAAGCGAGGAATCATGAAGCGGGCCACATCTGTTTGGCGGCCAGGTAACCGATCACGACGGCGAGGAGACCGGCGGCGTTGCTGATCAGCACGTTCATCGCGGCGCGTAAGGCGTGTCCGTCGAGCCAGAGTTTATACGTGTCGTACCCGAAACTGGAGAACGTCGTGAATCCGCCGAGCACGCCGACGAGGATGGCAAGTCGGTACGGTTCACGCATCTGATTGGCGGCGGTGAATGTGAAGGCGTAACCGAGCACGCCGATGATCAGGCAGCCGAGCACATTGACGGTCAGCGTGGCGAAGGGAAAGCCATCGAAGGAGGGTCTGTCCTTCATGGCCAGCCAAACCAGGTAGCGCAAGCCGCTGCCGACCGCGCCGCCGATCATAACCAAGAGCAGGTGCTTCATGCGGGGATTTTATCGAACGTGACTTGTAGGCATCGAACCCGTTCACGTGATGATGGGTTGGACGACTTCGCCTTCGACGTCGGTCAGCCGAAAGTCTCTGCCGCTGAATCGGTAGGTTAGGCGTTCGTGGTCAATGCCCATCAGGTGAAGGATGGTGGCGTGAAGATCGTGCAGATGCACTTTGTCCTGTTGGGCGAAGTAACCAAACTCATCGGTTTGTCCATGAGACAAACCGGGCTTGAACCCGCCGCCGGCGGTCCAGACGGTGTAGCCGAAGGGGTTGTGATCGCGGCCGGTGCCGCCTTGGGCTGCAGGAGTTCGCCCGAACTCGCCGCCCCAAAGGATGATGGTCTGGTCGAGCAGGCCGCGTTGTTTGAGATCGTGGATGAGGCCGGCGACGGGCTGGTCGGTGTTGAGGCAGTTCTCGCGATGGCCGGCTTCGAGTTTGCCGTGCTGGTCCCAGCGGTCGCCGCGATTGCGAGGCGGGAAGACCTCGATGAATCGCACGCCGCGCTCGACCAATCGTCGCGCCAACAGACATCGCGAGCCGAACAAGGCCGTGGGCTGGTTCTTCGAATCCATGCCGTAAAGCGATTTAGTCGCGTCCGATTCGCCACTCAGGTCGGTAACTTCAGGTACAGCCGACTGCATGGCGAACGCTCGCTCATAGTTGGCGATCAGCGCATCGACACGACTGTCATCGCCGAAGCGCGGTCGCGCTTGTTTGTTCAGTTTGTTGAGCAGTTGGAGTTTCTTCGTTTGATGGTCGCCGTTCTTTTCCTGGGCGCGGATGTAATCGATCGGCGGATCGTTCTTCGTGAAAAGTGTGCCTTGATACGACGCAGGCAAAAACCCACTGCCCCAACTGTGTGCTCCGGCCGACGGGCCCATGCCGCAGTCGAGTACGACAAAGCCGGGCAGGTTCTCCGATTCACTGCCCAGTCCGTAAGTCATCCACGCACCGATGCTCGGCTTGCCGGTCATCGGATAACCGGTATGCGACATGAGGCAACTCGACGAATGGTTCGACACTTCATGGTGCATCGAATGGATGAAAGTCATGTCGTCGACGCAGGTCGCCAAGTGCGGCAGGACTTCACTAACCGCCGCGCCGCATTGGCCGTGCCGTTTGAACTTGAACGGACTGCGCATGACCTTCTTGCCGATGTTGAAGACCGTGGCGGGTGTCTTGATGGGCAAGTCTTTGCCGTGCCAGGTATCCAGCGCGGGTTTGGGGTTGAACAGGTCAATCGCGCTAGGCCCGCCTTCCATGTAGAGGTAGATGACGGCCTTGGCTTTGGGTTCGTGATGCGGCCGGCGCGGCGCGAGCGGATTGACGGCCCGCGGCGCGGCATTGGTTTGCGAAGGCGCGGCGAGCATGCTTGTCAGGGCAAGGCCGCCGAACCCGTTGGTCGCGGCGTTGAGCCATTGGCGGCGGGATTGGATTTGATCACTTGGCTTCATGGGTCACTCGATGACGACTTCAATTCAACGCACAAACACAAACTCGTTCATGTTCAACAACAAATGAGCGATGGCTTGCCAGGTTTCCTGGTTCTCGCCGTTTGCTTTGAGGTACGCGAGGATTTCCTTTCGCTCAACCTTGCTGGGCTCGCGGCCGATGGAGACGAGGAACATCCTTTTGAGGCGTTGTTTGTTACTGCTTTTCACTTTCAACTCGCCTTCCGCCCAGCGCTTGGCCTGCAAGTGAACCAGCGGACTGTTCATCATTGCCAGCGCCTGGTTCGGCACGACCGTGACATCACGGGTGCCGGCACTGGCGCCTTGGTCGGGAAAGTCGAACGTTTTGAGGAACGGCGTAACGAAGTTGCGGCGAACGAGAATATAAATACTTCGCCGGCCGTTGGAATCGATCGGGCCCGACTTGGGAATGTGGATCGGTTTGTTCGCGGTCACGTTGGGCGACAGGTAAGGCGGCACACTTTCGCCGCCGATGGTGCGATCGAGTGTGCCGGGAACGGCGAGCAGGGCATCACGTACGGCCTCGGCTTCCAGTCGGCGCACATTCTGGCGGTGAAGCCATTGATTGCCGGGGTCGCGCTCACCGGCGATAGACGACGCGTTCACACTCGCCATGCGATACGTCTGTGACAACATGATCTCACGGTGCATCGCCTTGAGCGACCACTTGTTCCGAACGAACGTGTGCGCCAACCAATCGAGCAAATCCGGATGCGTCGGTTTCGGTGCGTTGCGGCCGAAGTTGTTCGGCGTGGGGACGATGCCCCGACCAAAGTGATGATGCCACAGGCGATTCATCATGACCCGCGTGGTCAGCGGGTTGTCTTGGTCGGCGATGCGTTTGGCGAGCCAGAGTCGGCCGCTGGATTCGGAAAATTCGGGCGCTTCCAAGCCGTCGAACAAAGTCAGATACCTTCGCCGGACGGGATCGCCCAAGTTCTTGTGGCTGCCGCGCACATGCAGCGGGATGTCGCGCGGTTCATACTCCGCCGCGCCCGGCGCCCACATGGCGCTGGAAGGATTGATCGCTCGCAGTTGTCGGCGAAGTTGCACCAGTTTGTTGATCCCACCGGGCCCGAAGTTGACTTCGGTCACGGGCACGATGGCGTCGGTTTTCGCTTTCATATCCCGGCGTGTGCCGTTGACGCCATTGAGACGCACTTTTTCAATCTGCTTTTGCAACGCGTCGGCTTTTTCCTGAATGGCGGGATCGGCGAGCGTCTTCAACAGCGCGGTGCGAACGTGCGTTTCCTTCGTGGAATGGAAGAACCCCGCCAACGCGTAGTAATCCGCCTGCGATACGGGATCGAACTTGTGATCGTGGCACCGTGCGCATGCGATGGTCAAACCCAGGAATGCCTTGCTGACCACATCGATCTGCGCATCGACCTGGTCCGCCCGCTGCAACTCCGGATCGACCGGTTTGAAGTGCATTTCATGAAACCAGAGAAAGCCGGTGGCGATCGGCGACACGTTGGCTTCGCCCCGCTTGCCCGGTCTTGCGTCCGGCAACAGATCGCCCGCCAGATGTTCGAGGATGAACCGGTTGTAAGGCAGGTCGTCGTTGAAAGCGTCAATCAGATAGTCGCGGTATTTGTAAGCGTGAGGTCGCGGCAGATCCTGCACGTGGCCGGCGGTTTCGGTGTAGCGAACGACGTCCATCCAGTGCCGCGCCCAACGTTCGCCGTAATGCGGGCTGGCGAGCAGTTCGTCGATCACTTTCGCAAACGCGTTTGGTGAATCGTCCCGGACGAATACGTTGATCTGTTCCGGCGTGGGTGGCAAACCGATCAGATCGAAATAGGCGCGACGGATCAATGTGTGTTTGTCGGCCCGCGGCGCGGGTTTTAATCCGTTGGCGATCAGGCGGGCGTAGACGAATCGATCGATCGCCGACGCATTCCACGCGGGGTCCGTCGCAGCCGGCGCTTTGGGGGTTTGCACCGGTCGAAACGCCCACCAGTTTCGGTCCGTATCGGTGATGGTGAACGTCTGCGCCGTGTCTGGCTTGGCGTTCGCGCTATCGCCCGGCCAGGGAGCGCCTTGTTCAATCCAGGTTCGTAGGGCCTTGATCTGCTTGCCCGACAGTTTGTGCTTCGGCGGCATTTGCAACTCAAGGTCGTCGTATTCGACCGCCTTGATCAGCAGACTTTCGTCCGGTTTGCCGGTGATGATGCTCGCGCCGCTGTCGCCGCCGGTGAGCAACATTGCCCGGCCGTCCACGCGCAGGCCGCCTTTGATCTTCTTCGCATCGGCGCTGTGACATTTGTAACAGTGCTCGGCAAGCACGGGCCGGACATGCGTTTCAAAGTAGGCGTCGTCCACCTTTACGCCGAATGTGGGAGCAGCGGTAAGGACGAGCAAGGCAGTTATGGTCCAATGGTGGAAACGCATGGCATTTATTGTATCGGCTGGGAATGCAGGCAGGCCAATCGCCGACGATTGCGGTAGAATAGGTTGCTGCTGGTCGCCTTTTATTGGGAGTTCGCTGATGAAACGCTGGACGCGAGCATGGATGAATGCCGGAATGAATGTTGGAGTAGCCTTTGGTGTGCTGTTGTTGTCAGCGGCGCTGATGGCGGCGGACGATTCGGACAAAGCCGACAAATCTGCAAAACCTGACACCGACGCCAAGACGGCCCTTCAATTCATCTACGAAGGTGATGCCGGCATCGCTGATTACCTCAAACAGCACAAGTGTGTCATCGGCAGTTGGGAATTGAAGAAGAAGACCGACTTCGGCTGGGAAGGTAATCTGCACTACGCGTGCGCCAATCATCGGCCCGGCGGTGTGCGCTATGTGGAAGGTCCGTTGAAGGTTCTCAAGCCCAAGGGTTTTACGCCTCCGATGGACGCCAAGTTTGACGGCTTCGGCAATCAGGTCGTGTTGAAACAGAGCAAGAAGGAAGGTTATTTCGAGATCGTCGCATTCGTCGTGCCAATCGAGGAAGTCGAGGGCAAACGCTGGCTGGCCGGCGTTGGTGATCTCGATTGGGCTGGTATTTACGAAAAGAAATACCGCTACACCGGAATCGTGCCTGACGCAGCCAAACAGCTTCAATCGGACAACGCGACCAAACGAGCCGAGGCGGCGCGCGTACTCAACGCCTTGGGTGCCGACGCCGTCGACGCGTTGCCGAGTCTGATCGAACACGTTGGCAACGAGAAGGACGAACACGCCCGCGAAGCCTGCGTTCGCGCCATCGGCACGGTCGGGTACGGCAAGATCAAGGAAATTCTGCCGACG
>JANQKH010000375.1 GCA_028281215.1 Phycisphaeraceae bacterium
CGTCTTCCGTCACACCAATGGACAAACCGGTCTGTTTCAGGAATTCCGCCACGGCCGCGTCGACCGCTTCTTCATTGGTTTCCATCAACACCTTGGCGGCCTGCACACGTGCTTGCGATTCAAAGTAACGGCGTAGGGTCGACGCGTTAACCTCAAACATTGCCGTTGCCAAGCCGAGGTAGGGATAATTGGAGTTGATCGCGGCGCGATCGATCGAACTCTTGCTCAGCGCCGCGTAAATGCCGGCGCCAACCATTTCGTAGTATTGATTGTGATTATCCAAGCTCGCCCGTTCACTGCCGGCAAAGAGCATGTAAGCGTGGTCCACCGGCGACGCCGAACGCACGTCCAGCGCCAGATCGACCGCCAACACATCGGACGCCTCCTTCTCCGGTTCACGCATGTTGGGCAGGCGATATTTGTACATCACGTCCGGCGTGTCCTTGCCTTCGGTCACGTTCTTGATCCAACAGCTCAGTTCGGACAGACCGGTCAGCGAATTGACACGCATGGACAGGCGTTGATCGCCGTGGGCTTCGTAAATGTCAGAGAAGGTGGAGGAATCGAAGAGGAATGCGCGCGGCGCAGCAGGTCGACCGTAGTTCTCGAACAGTTGTCGCAGTTTGAAAGCGATGAGCGACCACGTGCCGCGCCCTGTGCCGCCGGACAGACCGGCGATGATCAGGAAGTTCAATACGTCCATCGTGCCGAAACCGCCCTGCCGGCGTTGGATTTCGCGGATCAGTTCATCGAACTCGACACCAAGCTTTTCAAGGTTGCGCCATGTGAGAAAATACGACACCGGCGGGCACTGCCCCGCGCCTTCGGTCACCGGGCGCACATCCGGCGCGACGAAGGGTGCCGTCGGCCCGCGATTCCACCAGTGGCGCAACAATCGTTGCTGACCTTCGGGGCTTTCCTCGCCTTCGAACGGTGCGATGAAATATTGATTGACCAGTGGCTGCAAGGTAACCACACCCTGCGACAACGAAATAGGCAGGATGTATGGTTTGTCCGCACAGCCGGCCAACTGGCGATGCACGTTGGTTTCGAAGTCCTGAAGTTCGGACTGATCTGTATCCACGACGACGTAGTAGATGTCGGTGTTGATGCGACGACGCCAGTAGTGGTCTTCTGCGAGCAGTTCGTTGAGACGGGTGAGGGTCTTGATGCCCGACCCACCGCAGCCGACGAGAATGTGAGCGTTCCCGGCCATGGATGACCTCCTTGCTTACTTGCCCCACCACACGATGATTTGCGTGGCTGAGAGGAATCTATCGAAAATCGGCGTCATTTGCCATTTTGTCATCAGTGTCGCGCATTCACGGCACGCCCCTTTCACTCGCCTGCCGTGCGATACACCATCTGCCAGACGTACCAGACCGCGCCGGCACAGACGAGCAGGATCAACAGTTTCGCCGCCCATACTTTCAGTGCTTCATAGTTGCGCTTGAGCAAACGAATGTAGAGCGTTTTGTAATCTTCGTCCTTGCAGCGGTTGTCTTTGATTTTGTAATCGATGCGTTTGCCGTCTTCGTCTGGTGGCGGACATGAAACCGAATCATTGCCTTCCCCCGAATAAGTCACGCTACCCTGCCATCTGCCGCTGAGTTTGAATGCATCGATCGTCAGGCTCTCACCCTTGCCGGCTCCGCCACCCCAGTGTTCGGACTCGATGAAGAGTTTGTCCATAGGGATCTCAGCGTACTTGCGGCCAAGCCGCCACCATTTCCAATACCGTTTGACGCGCACGGCAGGATCAGCGTCTTCATCCGGCGGGCCGATGTTGCTGTAGTAGACCCGCCAGGCAAACGGCGCGTTGCCAGAGAGCCAACGCCAAGTCACGACCAGGAAGAGCACCGACAGGCCGATCACCACCGCAAACAGAATGTGATCCGGCTTGGGCAGCACGGCAATCACAAGCGTGCGTTCATCGGTCACGGTGTTACCACTGAGATCGGGCGGTCCTTCCACGCGTAAGGTGATTTTGTGTTCACCGACGTCATTCAATGCGAGGGACACCTGCCCGGCTTCAATCGGTTTACCGTTGTGGAACCACGACTGACTGACGATGTCGCCAACCGGCTCGTTGGTCAGTTGCACGAGATCCACCACGTCACCGGCCTTTACTTCCTTGACGGACGAGCCGCCATGCTGCACGTCGAGCAGGGCCTTGGGCGGATCGGCTTTGATGGTCACGTGGGCGTTGGCGGCGTAGCGACGGTTACCCTTGCCGGTGATCAACGCGGCGACTTTGTAAGTCCCGGTCGCCTTGTATTCGTGCGCCGGATTGACGTTCTTGCTGGTGTCGCGTTGACCATCACCGAAGTCCCACTCGAGGTCGACGAAACCCTTGTCGGGTTGGAGTGCGAACTGAATCGGCTGATTGCTGTAACCGACGATTTCCTTGGGCACAACGATGTCGAAATCAAAGTCACGATGCTTAACCTGCCGTCGCGTGGAATCCAAGGGCGGATCGGTCACGTAGCCGGACGGCAACAGGCCCGCCGCCTTCACGTCAACTTGCAGATCGCTTGTTTCTTCATCAAAAGTGCGTTTCAATCGCGACAACCGACGGCCGCCTTCGTCGATCACCGGCGTTTCTATTTGTGTTGGATTGGAACCGTCCGCTTTCGCCAATGTCCATTGCACGCGATCAACGTTCGGCCCGATCACCTCGGCGAGAAATTCCACTTCACTGCCGAAGTAAAGTTTCTGACCGACGACCGGTTGAATGATTCTGACCGAGCGGTCCGGTGCTTTGAGTTTCAACGGCAGGTTGTAGCTCGGCGCGGTGGCGGTGATGTTGCCCGCGAGTTTACCCGTTGCCGTCACGACCACTTCGGCACTGTCGCTCAAGTTGGAGTTTGTCTCGGCGAAGAGATAGTCGAGCCTGGCAATTTTGCGCACGCCGACGTCGGTCACCGGCGTTTCGACCGTGTACGCCGGTTGCGATTCGCCTTTCTTGGTGATCGTCCAGGTGATGGCCGTAACGGGACCGGCGACGTTGGCGTTCATGCTGATCCGCTGGCCGAGCGTGATCGTCGCATCGGGCTGCGGGTCGACAATCGTCACCGCCGGCTTGGCGATCACATCCACCGACAATTCCTGCGAGTCGACGTTTAACTTCGGATGCAACGCGCGCACGCTGACGACGTGATCGCCGGCACGAGCGAACGTGTACGTCAACGATTCTCCGCGATCACCCTTGCCCTGATAGGTGCGGCCGTCGACGATCCATTCAAATCGCTGAATGCCGCCGCGCCCGGTGCACGTGAAGGTGTAAGGCGACCCCTCATTGATCTTCGATGTTAGCGGATCGATGGTCACACCCACGTCAATGATTTCGAGTTCGATTTCGTGGGTGGTCGGTTGCGTGCCCTCGCCACCCTGCACTTTGACAGTGACTTTTTTCTTGCCCGCCGCGTTGTAGGCGTGGGATACGCGGTGACCCGTGTCGCTGTTGCCGTCGCCAAAATCCCAGACAACCTTCGCACTTTGCAGGGTGTTGACGAACATGACGACATTCTGACCCGCGGCGAACACCTGCCCGCTCTTGGGCCGAAGGTCGAACACCTTCGGCGGCTCAGATTTCTGAAACACAACCGCCACCGACGTCGCGCCCTGAATCACATGGCGATTCAACTCCGGGTACTTCAACTTCAACACGCCACGGTACTCGCGGTCGGTCTGCAACTGCGCG
>JANQKH010000378.1 GCA_028281215.1 Phycisphaeraceae bacterium
GATCCGGATGGCCAGCGCGTGGCGGTGGAACACACGGTCTGGTCGCTGCCTGCGCCAAATCAATTGCCGGTCTTCGATTCGGATCCGATCACTTCCGCGACGGTTGGGGAGTTGTATGAATACACGCCGTTGGGCAGCGATCCTGATGGCGCATCGACCGCATTCCTTTTGGTAGACGGTCCGAACGGGATGCAGCTTGAAACCGAGTTGGATGGCACGCAGGTGCTTCGGTGGATTCCGACGGCGAACGATCCGTCTCGCGCCAACGTGGTGTTGCGTGTGTATGACGGTCGAGGCGGTAGCACGACGCAGCGATTCACGATCGCACTCGCAGGTGGTAATGAACCGCCGGTCGTCGCCGCCTTGCCTGCGGAGATTCTCGGTCGCGAAGGCGAACTGCTTGAGATCGCGTTGACCGCATCCGATCCGGAAGGCGATCTGCTCGTTTCCTTCGTAGATAACTTGCCGCCCGGAGCGTCTTACGATGTCGCGCGGCAAACCCTCGTCTGGTTGCCTGGTGGAAATGACGCGGGGACCTATCCCGACATCACGTTCACTGTCAGCGACGGTTTACAGCAAGTGTCCGTTTCGACCACTGTTTTGATCGCACCGGCCAACCAGCCTCCTGATTTTGTTCGACCTGCCGATCGAGTTGTCCGTGAAGGTGACATCGTGCAGTTGGCGTTGAACGGTTTTGATCCCGACAACGACGCGCTGACTTTCTTCAGTCCACTTTTGCCGCCAGGCGCCACGCTTCATCCAGCCACAGGCATTTTTGAATGGGCTGTGGGTTTCACGCAGGCTGGTGAGTTTGAAATTCCGTTCACTGTATCGGATGGCGAGTTTGAAGTGACGAAGGTCACCCGCGTCACCGTGTTGAACATGAACGCCGCGCCGGAGTTTGGACCGCTCGACACGTTTGCTGTTCAAGAAGGACAATTGCTTCAATTCAGCGGATTCGCCTTCGATCCGGACAATCCACTGTTCTTCCCGCCGGAGCGCATTCCGGATGGCACGCTGACACCGTTGGAAGGGTCCGACCCCAGTGTCATGTATCAGGTTTCCGGATTGCCGACGGGTGCGATGTTTGATTTCGACACGCTGTTGTTTGAGTGGACGCCGGACTTCGATCAACGAGGCGAATACACCGTCACCATCGAGGCCATCGACGATGGCAACGGCACAGGGCAGGTTTTGTCTTCCACTGTGACAGTGACCATCATTGTTGAAAACACGAACCGCCCACCGGTGAT
>JANQKH010000427.1 GCA_028281215.1 Phycisphaeraceae bacterium
GAGGTGTTCGTGTTTCCTGCGATGGGTGATGAAGGTCTGCCTGTTGGCAACTGTACGCACGTGATGATCGAAGAGCGCGGCATTGAAAACTTGAATCGATATGAACTGCCGAACGTGTACCTGGGTCGACCGCACACAGGTGAACAACTGATTGACCGCGCCAAGGAGCGCGGGCTGCACATCGAACAACCGGCGGACATTCCCACGACGACGGCGGCGTGGTTGGCGGAAGGCAAAGTCGGCGCGATCTTCAGTCAACGGATGGAAATGGGTCCGCGTGCGTTGGGAGCCAGGACAATTCTTGCGAGCCCGGTCAATCGCGGGCTTAATGATTCACTTAACGATCGGCTTGATCGCACAGAGTTCATGCCGTTCGCACCATATGTGTTGGATGAGGATGCCGCGACGGTGTTCAAGATCAACGACGGCAATCGCATGGCCTGCCGGTTCATGACCATCACGACCGATGTGGTGGATGAATACCGTGATTCCATTCCTGCGGTGGTTCATGTTGACGGCACGGCTCGGCCGCAGATCATCGAACGCGCAACCAATCCGCTCTACTACGACATCCTCCAGGCATTCAAGGCCAAGACGGGAATTTACTGCCTGGTAAACACGAGCTTCAACGCACATGAAGAACCGATCATCAACACGCCCGACGAAGCGATCACGGCGCTGGTTGACAAGCGAATTGACTTTCTGGTTTGCGACGCGGGATTGGTTTGCAACGGACCGGCTTGACCGCGCGGTTACGACGCTTCTTTGCGCGTGAAGACCATCCAGTCGTGGAATTCGTTGGGTTTGGTCTTCGTGTAGAACTCGGTGTATTGCGGGTAGTAGGTTGCCTTGAGACCGTGCTTGTCGGCGACCTGTTCAATCGTTTCGAGTTTGAAAAATGACACGCCGGGATAAACCCACTGCTCGTCCATCGTGTCCTGCTTGTCGGGACTGCCGGCACTGCCGAAGTTGTTGCCCTCGGCGAGTCGAATGGAAGCGAGGACGCGCCCGGTCGGCGTCAGTACTTTGGCGGCGTTTTCCAGGAATTGTCCGAGTTGCCAATGAGCCGCGTGCGACAGAACGGAGTGCGCGAACACGAAGTCAAACTCCATGTTCAACGGGCTGGCGTCGAAGTCATCGCCGCTGAGGAATTTGGGTTGCTTCTCGTCGACGAGTTGGCGGACCTGCGGATCCTTCATCGCCTTCTCGCGGAGCCAGGCGTTGGGGTCCACGCCGGCGAAGTGGCCAACGTCGAGGTATTTCATCAAGGGCACGCCCAGATGCAGACAACCGCAACCGATGTCGACCACCTTGGACGACGGTACGCAGCCGTCCATCTTGAGCAGTTCCAACTGAACTTGCCCGCTGTCCTGATCGGTCTTGACGAACTTCTTGGGGTCGGACATGCGTCGACGGAACATGCGTGTTTTCGATTTGATTTTCTGGATGATGTTCATGAGACCGTCACCTGTTGGTGCTCGCGTTGGATCGCGCGGGCTGTGCACAGGGCAATCATAGCGATTCTCCGTGCCGCGATGCGAACGGATGGCGAATGGAGCAAGGTTGATGACGATGAAGCACAGTGAGGACAACAGGACATGCGTGCCATGGCACGCGGGAGAGTTGCAGGGTCAATAATGTTTCGGTGGCGGCCCTGTTGGGAATCAGCCGCCAATCGCTAGAATACGTGCAGTGGAATTCCGCAAGAGAGAACGAATTCGTAAGCCAATGCGCGTGCGTCGACGAACCGCCCTTCCTGTGCTGTTGCAGGCATTGGAGCCGCGGCACTTGTTGTCGGCTGTCGATTTCGTCGCCTTCAACGACATCGTCTCCGGCCCGCAAACCCATCCAAACACAACGACCTTCGCGGCCAACGGGACGGCTGCCGGGCTGCTCAAGAATATCGATGACGGCGCCAATACCGGCGTGACGCTGACGACGGTTTCTGTCGGCGTGGGCTTCCAGACCAACGGCGCCAACCCACCGGCCAACTCGGACGCGGCCGACGTGTTCAACGGCTTCGTCGACTTCAGCGGCGGGCATCAACATTCATTGGAAATCGTCGCCGCACAGGGTGATTCATACACGTATCAATTCTCCGGCTTGCAAACCACATCGCTCTACGAGTTCGCCGGCACCGCGATCCGCGGCAACACAAGTTACACCAACCGTTGGACGCTGGTCACGATTAATGGCGCCGATGCCTTCAGCGCGGCGCACAGTTCCGGCGTCGGCGTGGTGACAAGCGGACTGGCCGCCAACCAGATCGCCATTTGGACCGGCGCCAACCATCAGGCGGGGCAGGGATTCATCGCGCAGTGGGTCGACATCGATCCCGGCGCGGACGGCGTCTTTGAGATTGTGTCAACGCAATACACCGGCGCGACGCCGGGCGTCGGCACGGGCACAGCAAGCGGCTCAAAAGGATACGCGCTCAACGGCATCCGACTGATTCAGAACACGCCGGTCAGTCCACCTGCCGTAACCAACGACACTGCGACGAACGTCGAAGCCTTCACCGCCATCGCACGCGGCGAAGTCACCGACATCGGCAACGAAGCGCCGGCCGTCACGTTGTTCTATGGAACAACCGATGGCGGAGCGGACGCCGGCAGTTGGGACAACTCTATCGACCTGGGCATCCAAAACGGCGCGTTTGCCGCGTCGCTGACCAATCTGCTGGAGAACACGACCTACTTTTACCGCGCCCGCGCTACCAACTCAGCCGGCGAATCGTGGGCAACCAGTTCGCAGACGTTAATGACGCGCTCGCTCGCCCTGCCTGCGGTCGACACCAACGCCGCATCCGATGTGCAAGCGTTCGATGCCCTGCTTTCCGGCACGGTAACCGACACCGGCGGCGATCCGCCAACCATCGCGATCCACTACGGCACAACCGACGGCGGCACGAACGCCGACAACTGGGATGCTTCGATCAACGTCGGTGTTCACTCGGCCGACTTCAGCACGTTGGTGGACAATCTCGCATCAAACACCAATTACTTCTTCCGTGCCTCGGCTGCGAATCAGGCCGGCGTGACCTGGTCGCCTGTAACCGCCTCGTTCACCACCCTTCCCGTCACCCTGCCGGCGATCATCAATCACACGCCAAGCGAGGTCAACCCATTCTCTGCAACGGTCGGCGGCGCGGTGACCGACATCGGTGGCGACCCGCCTGTCGTCACGCTGTTTCTCGGCACCACCGACGGTGGAAGCGATCCGCTCGCATGGGATCAATCGTTCGATCTCGGCGAAACGTTCGGCGACTTTGACGTAGAGATCACCAACCTGTTCGACGAGACGACGTACTTTTACCGAAGCCGAGCCGTCAACGCCGCCGGCACGGTGTGGGCGACGCCTTCGTTGAGTTTCGCCACGCCCGAAGCGCCCACCGTGCAAATCTCGGAATTCATGGCATCCAATGATCTGACTTTGACCACACGTATTCGGCCGACGGTCAACGATCCGTTCGGCGATCCGTTTGCACCCGATTGGTTGGAGATTCACAATCTGACCAACGCGGTTATCGATGTCAGCGGTTTGCACCTGACGGACGACGCGGGCAACATCACCAAGTGGACGATTCCAAACGGCACGACCATTGCCGCCGACGGTTACCTGGTGATCCTCGCGTCGGATGAAAACATCACCGATCCGGCACTCGATGAGAACGGCTACCTGCACACCAATTACAAACTCAGCGGCGGCGGGGAATACCTCGCCATCGCCAAGCCGACCGGGCAGGTGATTCACGAATACGCGCCCGAATTCCCACCACAGAATCAGGACATTTCCTACGGACTCGACGGCAGCGACAATCCGGTTTACTTCTCGACGCCGACCCCCGGCGCGGACAACACCGCCGGTGTGATTAACTTTGTCGAAGATACGAAGTTCAGTGTTGATCGCGGATTCTTTGATACGCCGTTTGACGTGGAAATTACCAGCGACACACCCGGCGCCACCATTCACTACACAATTGACGGCAGCGAACCCACCGAAACCACGGGCATGGTGTACACCGGACCGATTCACATCGATCGAACCACCACGCTCCGCGCCATCGCGTTCAAATCCGGCTTCACGGCGACCAACATCGACACGCAAACCTACATCTTCGTTGCCGATGTCATCCAACAAACCCACCAATCAACACTGGATGCCGGGTTTCCAACAAGTTGGAACGGCACCTCGCCTGACTACGGTCTCGACTCGGATGTGATCGGCCCCAACGACAACTTCGGTGGTCTCTATGTCGATCAGATTCAGGATGCGTTGCTCGCCCTGCCGACCATGTCGATCGTCGGCGACATTGACGATATCTTCGGCACGCAGGGCATTTACTCCAACCCCAACGATCACAACCGCGAGATCACCGCATCGGCGGAACTCATCCTGCCCGACGGCAGCGAAGGGTTTCAGATTAACGCAGGCTTAAAGATTCAAGGCGGCGCGTTTCGCTCGTTCGGATTGACGAAAAAGAAATCCCTGCGATTGAAGTTCACAGCGGAACACGGTCCGACCAAGTTGAATTACCCGCTGTTCGGTGACGACGCCGTCGACAGTTTCGATACCATTACCTTTCGCATGGAGTCCAACGACGGTTGGCAATGGGGCGGCGCCGGTGGGCAACCACAATATGCACGTGACCAGTTCGGACGCGAGTCGATGCTGGCGCTCGGGCAGCCGGCATCACACGGCGTGAACATGCATCTCTACATCAACGGCGTGTATTGGGGCGTTTACAACCCGGTCGAACGGCCGGATGCGTCCTTCGCCGCGTCGTACTTCGGCGGTGACAAGGATGAATGGGACGTGCAGAACTCCGGCTCACCCGTCGACGGAGATTTGGCCAGTTGGAACACCTTGCTCAGTCTCGCCGACGACGTGTTGAACGCGGCGGACCCTGTGGCCGAACGGGCCGCGTATCAG
>JANQKH010000487.1 GCA_028281215.1 Phycisphaeraceae bacterium
CGATGCACGCTGGCAGGTGTTCTCCGAACGCAAGCAGGCGCTGGCGTCGTTGCGCGATTGGCTCACGTCCACAAAAGCCGACGGCGCACGGCTGATCGATTGGGCCAAACGCCCGGAGGTCAACGCCGATTCATTGCTTGCCCGCATGAACGGCTGCCCGTTGCCAGATCGTTGCCGCGATCGCGACGTGCTCGCCACCTTGCTCGCCGACATCCAATACGCCGGCTACATCGATCGCCAGTATCGAGAGGTCGAAAAGCTCGCAAACCAGGAAAATACGCCGCTGCCCGCAAGCTTTGACTACGAAACCGTCGAAGGTCTGCGCAACGAAGCAAAGGTTGTGCTCGCACGGTTCCAGCCGACCACGATGGGCCAGGCGTCGCGCCTTGCTGGTGTGACCCCGGCCGACCTCATGCTGCTGACCGTCGCGATCGGGCGATAATTTGCAGTTCAGCATGTTCGTTTACTTTTCCTGTTTCTTCTTGATTTGAGCCAGTTTGAGAACGAGGTGGATTTCGGCATTGACGCGCGCTTTGGGTTCGTGTTCCGGTCGTTGCTTAAGATTGGTCGATGCGCCAAGACCGTTGTCGGCGGTCCACTGCAACTCGTTGAAGAATGAATCCGCATGTTTACCCAGCATGTCGCGCAGGTCCGTGACACGAGGTTCGCCGTCTTCCACCCATACAAACTTGATGTGCGCGATGGGCAACACACCGTCCGTACCGAATCGGCTCCAGACGGACTCGCAGATGCGGTCCGCCCACACCAGTTCTTCATTTTCCAGAACGAGAAACGTTTCGTGAGCTTTGCCTTCAGTGCCAAAGACATATTCAGCGCTGGTCTTGGAGCCATGGGGAAAGTATCCATAGAAACGGAGTTCAATCTCACCCTTGCGAACCAGCACGCGTTGTCTTGACCGTACGTTGGATTGTTGCGATGAAACATGAACAAGCTTGCCGATCGGCTGGTTCTGTTTCATCGCCCAAATAAAGTGTTCGGCAAACGGGGCTTCCCGGAGAATCTCATTGATGAGTTTGGTGGCTCGCATCCGCACTTCGGCGTCCTTCGATGTGGTTGCGCTCTGTAAATGAGGCAGCGCTTTCAATTTGAGTTGCTTGAGTCGCTGCGCAGCGCGTTGCCGGACAGCAAATTGATCTGATCCAAGATTCCGAATCATGACGTGAATGTCATCCGTGGATTTTGCCGGCGGCGATGTGGCGGTTGGTTCTGCATGAACTATCGCGGATGACAGTAAGACGCCAGACAACAGAAAAGCAAGAATACGCATCGCGAAGCCTCCTGATTGGATGGGTGCTGGAAGTGGTTGCCCAATAATTTTGACGGGCATAGGGCGACCTTTTTCGATTTGTGCAAATCATGCACTTCGTCGCGAATCGCTGGTTCGTTCCGTTGGCCTGAATGGGAAGGGTGGCATTACACTAGGCTCTCCGGTTGTTCGCCCAATTGATCGAGTGAGACTTGCAATGACGAAATCCATCGCTGTGTTGTTACAAAGCATCCTGGTTGTGGCCCTGATGCTCGATGCCGCTCAGGTGGCTGCTGACAAACCCAACGTCATCCTCATCATGTGCGACGACCTCGGCTGGGGTGACGTCGGCTTCAACGGCAGCAAGGTCATTCGCACGCCGCATCTCGATGCGATGGCGAAGAACAGTTTGAAGTTCAACCGTTTCTACGCCGCCGCTCCGGTTTGCTCGCCCACGCGCGGCAGTGCGATCACCGGCCGGCATCCGTTTCGCTACGGCATTTATTTCGCCAACACCGGCCACATGAAGCCGCAGGAGTTCACCCTCGCTGAAGCACTGAAATCCCAGGGCTACGCGACCGGCCACTTCGGCAAGTGGCATCTCGGCACGCTGACCAAAACGGTCAAAGACGCCAACCGCGGCGGGCCAAGCGGTGTCAAGCACTTTTCCCCGCCGCAGATGAACGGTTTCGATGTCTGCTTTTCCACCGAGTCCAAGGTGCCCACCTACGATCCGATGCGTGTGCCGAAGAAGTTCGCCAAAGGCGCGAGCCGAAGGATTGGTTGGGATTCACTTAAGGATGGCGATGCGTTTGAGCATTACAACACGCGCTATTGGAATGAGAAAGGCGAGCAAGTCAAAGACAATCTCGAAGGCGCCAATTCCCGCGTCATCATAGACCGGGCGATTCCATTCATTGAACGGGCCGCGGAAAGTGATAAGCCGTTCTTTGCGATCATCTGGTTTCACACGCCGCACCTACCGGTCGTCGCCGGGCCGAAGCATCGGGCGATGTACCAAAAGCACGGTTTGCACGAACGCAACTATTACGGTTGCGTTACCGCCATGGACGAACAGGTCGGCCGGCTCCGCGCCAAACTGCGCGAACTCAACGTTGCCGACAACACCATGGTCACATTCTGCTCCGACAACGGCCCCGAAGGCGGCAGCCAATCGCCCGGTTCCGCCGGCCCATTCCGAGGCCGCAAGCGATCGCTCTACGAAGGCGGCGTGCGCGTGCCGGGCCTGATTGAATGGCCGGCGAAGATCAAACCCGGCGTGACCGAATTCCCTACCGTCACCAGCGATTACCTGCCGGCCGTACTGGACTACGTCGCCCCCAAACCCAGAGGCCAGGTCGGCCCGATTGACGGCGCCAGCCTGCGCGGTCTGTTTGAAGGTTCACTCAAGCAACGGCCCGCGCCCATTGCCTTCCAATCCAAGGGCGTCCTCACACTGTCGGACAACCAATACAAACTCGTGCTGAACGGCAAAAACAAGCCGGCCGAACTCTACGACCTGCTCGCCGACCCCGGCGAAAAAACCAACATCGCCAACCGGCACAAGCCCCGCGTCGCCGACATGACCAAAAAACTGCTCGCCTGGCAAGCATCTTGCAAGCAGTCGGATGCGGGCGGCGATTATTCGCGGTGAACGGCGTCGCCTTTCCGTTCACACGACCCTATTCACTTGTCAAAGAGCAAGAACGAACGGCTATGTCAATGATCGGCAGCGTTCACCCTGAGTGCTCGTCCATCTATTCTCTGCTTCCTTTCGATGGCGGGTCGACCGGCGTGGGATTCGGGTCAGCCGTCAACGGTTCAAGTTTCAGTTGCTTCTCATCCAACTTGAGATTTCTGGCTGTTTCTACTGCATACTCCCATCCCCTGAAGGCTTGAAGATAGACCCGCACCCGCGCTCGCGTCGCGGCTTGCACCACGGCTTGCGGTGTGTCCATGAAGCGCATCACATTCAAATAAATCGGGCCGTGCCGATGGGACGCCGGCAGATGCCAAAGGTCCACTCGGTAAATATTGTCCTCGAACAGCGAGGCATACAACGTGTTGCCTGACATGGTTCCCTCTTCCGAATTCAACCACAGTTGCAGGTTCTTGAGGTCGTCCACCGTGCGCAACGCCTGAATCGCCCTGCGAATATCCCACACGCGCATGCCGTCCAGCGTTTGTCCCAGCAACATGAACCGTCGACGATGCTGCGTCTGTTTGAATTTGCTCTGATCCCACGCGGTGGGCCCGATGCCGCGCGGCGCGATGTACGCCATCACCGACTTGTGTTGGAGCAGTATGCGTCGCGTCACGTCGTATTCCGGCTTGCTGGGATGCGTGTGCGTGTCGCCTTTCATCTGATCATCGAAGTCCACGCGCATCTGTCGGGCGAACTTGTCCCAGCCGGCGTCGTCCACGGTGTTGAGCACGACCAGATCCGGTTCTTTCAACGCCGCGTCGTGCAGGGCGTAGAGCCGAAGCCTGATCACACCCTGACTCGTGAAATCCCAGCCGCGAAAACGAATGCCGTTCTTCGTTTCGTCGAATGCGGGCTTCACATTCAGGTCGCCCGCCGTCCGCTCGTTCGGCCAACCTGCGAACGATTTGCTCGTCAGGTTTTTCATCCAACGCTTCGCTTGCCGGTCAAAGGCGTCACGGTCGGTTGGCGGTTTCAGATCCCTCGGTTTTCGCGTGAAACTCTCGGAAATCTGCGTGTTTTTCTGGTTCTTCGGCTGCCAGCCTTCATCCGTCGGAAACACCCGCAACTGTTCCGGCTCAAACAACTTCTCCGCCGGTTGTGTGAGCAGGGAATCGTCTTTCTTCAAATGCCGGTTGAACCAGCGAAACGCGTGCACGCGAAGTTCCTGCGTGTCCTTGTGCGGACCTTCGGTGATGTGCAGCCCGAGTTGTTTGCCGGCGTCGTGCAGGTCGTAAATCTTCTTCACCTGCGCGTGCAAACGCACCACGCCGTCCAACGGGAAAATCGAATCCTTGTCCGTGTTTGAGATCAACAGCGGCCGCGGCGCGACCAGCGCCGCCACCGTCGCGTAGTCCCAGCGATGCGTGTTCACAAAAAACATGCAGTCACAATGACCTTCCACGCATCCGTCTTCGTAACGGCCCGGACCAGCGTCGTACACATAGTTGCGAAGGTCCGTGATCCCCGCCACCGGCACTGCGCACTTGATCCGTTCATCAATCGCGCTGATCCACCACGAGTACGCACCGCCACCCGATCGGCCCGTCACGCCGAACCGTTCCTTGTCGACCTCCGGCCGCGTTTCCAAATAGTCCAGCGCCCGCACACAGTTCCATGCTTCGACGCCAGCCGGTGTGTAGCCGCGCGCGTTCCACCACCAATCGCCGAAGCGATACGTGCCGTGATGCTTGCCTTCAATCTCGCCAAGTTGCAGCGTGTCGATCGTCAGGCAGACGTAGCCGTTCTGTGCGAACCATGCGCCGTGATGCTGGTAGTTGGATTTATTGCCGTAGCTGATGTCACCTTTCTTCACGCGGCCGTGCCCGCAGACGTAGAGAATCGTCGGCAACCGCTCGCCTTCCTTCAGCCCTTTGGGAATGTAGAGGTTTCCGGTGACGTACAACCCCGGCCGCGACTGAAAATGAAGTTTCTCGACAATAAATTTTTCGTGTTCAACCTTGCCGGTGATGACCGGTTTGAGATCGGTCTTCTTCGGCAGCGGTTGCAGGCCGAGCATTTCGAGCATCTGCTTGTGCAGTTCTGCTCGTTTGTCCTGCCATGCTTCGAGCGATTTGATCCGCCGAATCGGCTGATTGGTCAATCGCTTGCCTTCAGCGATGAAATAGGCACGGATCATGGCGTCTCCGCGCGACGTGTCGAGTTTGGTCGGCTTCGGTGCCGATCCTTTGTCGGACTGTCCGAACGAAGAGCGTGTCGCCAGACAGCCTACAACGACAAACAAGGCCGAGCCGACGAACAGACTTAACCCGGACAAACTGAATAGGCGACTGAATGAAGCGAGACGAGTCATGTTGATCTCCTTGGATGCGGCCGGCGAACCCTATGAATGTACCGGCACACTGCTGATGTCTTCCATCCGAAGTTGCAATCGAACCGATGCGAAACGGGCCGACTTGGCAACCTGCCATCGCGGCGCGCACAAACGTGCGACATGCCGCGCGCACAAACATGCATGTCCGGACATCGGGGGGTGCCCCTCGTGAAGAGGATTTGACCGTAACTTGGTTCAACACCACGAGTAACAACCGTTTGCTCCAATGTCCGGGCGTGTCCGCCGGACATCGGACCTGCATTTCCAAGCCACAAACGCCGGTTGTTATGTCCGTGAGCATGTCCGGACATGTCCGTCGGATGTCCGTTCATGTCCGGCGGACATGTTTTAACCCAAACGGTGCGCACAAACATTGGCATGCACAAGCACTGCGACGACTCCGTGAATCGTCGCAATCGGTTCGACTTCAAAATCGCGATCGCCATCAGTATCAGATTTCCGCCGGATGGTTTCAATACCCATCGCAATGGGCACTGCGCATGTGATAACCGAGGTTGTCCCGTCCGGTGAGACATGAGTTGTGAGTATACCAAATTAAACCCAAAAATACAATGAGGGCGAATCAACGATTGTTGTAATGTTCAGTCCTAGGCTCTGGCCGAAAAAGCAACACCATCCGGTGGGACAGGCGTCTAGCCTGTCGTGGGGCTGCTTTGACGGGTGAGACGCCCGTCCCACCCGAGTTTCCGGACAAAGCCTAGTTCCGACCCTGAGAGAGGGGGCAAAACCTACGAGACATAATCTGCTTAAGGTCGGGGCTCGTGTTGAATATCGATATGGATCGTTGTTCCGCTTACGTGCATCAATCCGCCAGTCGTCGGTTCAGATAGAACCGGATGCACCACTGGCCCATGGTGCGTTCGGCTTTTCGACCGAGGAGCCAGGCGATGATGCCGATGGGCATCAGCAACGCCGTCGGCGCCATAACGATTAAACTCAGCAGGCCGACGAGAAAGCAACCGGCGCCGCCAACCATGAGCAGGGCAGCCAGGTGTCCGAGCAATGCAGTGCGCAGGCCGAGCACGCCGCCGAGGGATTGATAAACATAGGCCATCAGCGCAACCCAGCCGGCGACGCCGCCGAAGGTGACCAGCGTCATGCGCATCCACACGTCGCCGCCGCGCCGGCCCGACGGCAGAAAAAACAGCAGCGC
>JANQKH010000491.1 GCA_028281215.1 Phycisphaeraceae bacterium
GACAAAGCTGGGGCACGCTCGCGGGCAAGTCGGCCGCTGCCGTCGCATCCACCGGCAGCATTGGTGAACTGTTCCGCTTTGCGATTCAGCATCCGGTCACATTGCAACGCCGACGCTCGGCCATGCTGCCGATCGTGAATAGTGCGGTCAAAGCCGAGAAGGTCAGCATCTACAATCAGTTGGTCCAAGCCAAGCACCCGCTCAACGGGGTGTATCTGACCAACTCGACCAACATGAAACTCATGGCCGGCCCGATCACCGTCTTTGACGCCGCCACGTACGCAGGCGATGCGCAGATCGGCCATCTTTCACCAGGCGACAAACGGCTGCTCAGTTACGCGATCGACCTGGCCGTCACCGTCGACCCCTCCTCGCGCAACGCACGAAAAATCACTGCGGCGAAAATCGTCAACGGCGTCCTGCACGTTACCCACCTGAACACCTACACGCAAGACTACGCGATCAAGAACAGTGCCGAAGCCGACCGCGTCATGATCGTCGAACATCCGTTCAACCCGAACTTGAAACTGCTGGAACCGGAAGCTTACGAAGAGAAGACAGCCGAGGTGTACCGCTTCCGCGTACCGATCAAGGCAAGACAGTCTGGCAAGTTCACTGTGCGTCAAGAACAAACCACGCTGCAAACTGTGGCGATTCTGAACACCAACCCCAATACCTACCTCGCTTACACCAAGCACGGCGAGATCAGCGAAGCGGTCAAGAACGCACTCGCCAAAGCTGCCGCGCTCAAAGCCGACCTGACCGATCGTCAGAACAAACTGCGCCAGTTGCAAAATCAGAAATCAACGATGGAAAAGGGGCAGTCCCGTATCCGCGACAACATCAAAGCCGTCGGCGTCGACTCCGAATTCGGCAAACGGCTCGTCGAAAAGCTCAACACACAGGAAACGCAACTCGAAGAGTTGGACAAGCAGATCAATACCGCACAAGGTGAAGTCAACGCCGCGGACAAAGCGCTGAACGATTACCTGAAGGGTTTGAATGTGGGGGCGTGAGCAACAGAACGTGAGCAACAGAAGAAGATCAACCGTTAACGCACGGGGTTCGTCAACTCCGTGCTTTTTTGCGCGCTTACAGCAATTCTTTCAACACCTTTCCACCCGGCAACACACGAATCGGTCGGCCTGACGCATCGGTGTAGTGCTTGTCAACATCGACACCGATGTGTTGGTACATGGTTGCGAGCACGTCCTGTGGCGACTTGGGGTTGCGGTCGGGATAGGCGCCTTTGCTGTCGGATGACCCGACGACGCGTCCGCCTTGAATCGGTCCGCCGGCGAGCGCCGCACTGAACACACCCGGCCAGTGGTCGCGGCCGTTCTTGGCGTTGATCTTTGGCGTGCGGCCGAACTCGCCCCAAGCGACGACCATCGTGCTTTCGAGCAGGCCACGCTCTTTCAGGTCGGTGATGAGGGCGGAATAGGCTTTGTCCCATCGCGGCAGGAAGCCATCGCGCATCGTTTCAATACCTTCGACGTGTGTGTCCCACCATCGGCAGTCGACGGTGACCAGCCGCACGCCGGCTTCAACGAGCCGTCGCGCGAGCACGAATCGCTGGCTCCACGCGGGCACGCCGCAACGGTCGGGCGTGGGCGCTTTGAACGCGGGCATGAAGCCGTATTTCTCGCGGACGTGCTTGGGCTCGGCGTCCAGGTTGAACGCTTCACGCGCTTCCGGGCCGCTGACAATATCCCACGCGCGCTGCTGGAATTTGTCCATCGCCGGCGAAATGCAGGCG
>JANQKH010000519.1 GCA_028281215.1 Phycisphaeraceae bacterium
ACTTCGATAGTATTTCGATACCGATAGTATTTCACTTCATCGCCGGGCACGCGGCCCTTGGCGCCTTGGGGCACGGGTGTCGTCGCGCACCAGATCAACTTGGCGTTGGTCTTTTTCAACCGTTGCACGAGCTGGTCGAGGTTCTTTTCGTACTGATCGATGAGCACCTGCTGCTTGCCTTCGCTGACTTGGACGAGTCCGCCTTTGGCGTTGATGTATTTGAGATCGTGCAGGCCCCAGTTGAAATGGATGACGTCCCACTTTTTGTCGCCGAGCCAGGCGTCGATGTGTTGCAGGCCGCGCGTGGTCGGGCCGCAGTTGGTCGGCGCGCGGTGGAGGTTGACTTTACCTTTGAGCAGCGCGCGGGTGGGCAGTGTGTAGCCGATGGAGATCGAGTCCCCAATGATGAGCGCGCGCGGGAGATTGGGGTCTTCTTTAATAGGCGTGAAGGGGCTGGTGCGTTTGGGGCGCTGTTTCCTGGCGGGCTCTTTCTTTGAGGGCTTCTTGTCATCCGCTGTGAGCGCGGGCGATGCGATAAGCAGGGCGAGCAGGATGGTGCATGTGACGATGTGGCGGGCGTTATGTTTCATTGATCATTCCTTTGGCCACATTGTAAACGCACTTACTGGAATGTTGGGTTTATGGGAAGAAGGTTTTTGAACCCACCAGGATGGTGGGTCTATGTGGGTTGAATATCCTCTTCACCGATTGGTTCTTGCAATCGCTGCTCGTCGATCGCCTGATCGACGGTGTAGGGTCCGACGGCGGTGCGGCGCAAAGAGGCGAGGTGCCCGCCGGTCTGAAGCGCTTTGCCGAGGTCACGCGCGATCGTGCGGATGTACGTGCCTTTGCCACAGGTGATGCGCAGGCGGAGGTTGGGCCAGTCGTAGGCGAGCAATTCGATCGCGTCGATGCGCACGGTGCGCGTGGGGATATTGACGTCTTCGCCTTGGCGTGCGAGTTTGTAGGCGCGCTGGCCGTTGATGTGGATGGCAGAGTAGGCGGGCGGGGTTTGTTCGACTTCGCCGATGAACGATGCCAGTCCGGTTTCGATGGTCTCGCGTGTCGGCGGGATGTCGACGTGAACTTCCTCACGTTCGCCTTCGCGGTCGTCGGTGTTGGTGAACGCGGAAAGATCAATGGCCGTCTCGTACACCTTCGGCAAACCCATGAGCCGATCGACCTGTTTGGTCGCCTTGCCGAGACAGCAGATCACCACGCCGGACGCGAGCGGATCGAGCGTGCCGGCGTGACCCACTTTGCAATTGCCTGCCGCCCGCCGAACACGTCGGCAGACATCCATCGAACTCCAACCGAGCGGTTTGTCGACGATGAGTAAGCCGTGCAATGTGGTGTTGGTGTATTTCGGTCGACCCATGGAGGCACGGTAGAGGATGGAGTGGTGAGGGGCAATGGGGAAGGGGTGAAGCGCGCAGTCGGAAGTTCGAAACGGGAAGTTGGAAGCGACGCGGTTCGTACAATGTGATGGATCGGAGGTGCGATGTGAAGCGGTGTATGGTTTCGATTCTGTTGTGTGGGGTAGCGTGGTGCAGTGTGGGGTGTGTGTACCTGCCGGGCGATCGCGGTGAACGTCCTGCAAGAGATATGCCTGCAGACTACCTCGCCGACTTTACCTACACGCCCCGGCTGACCGGTTACACCACGCAGATTCTCAAAACTGCTGACGACCACACCGTCCGTCGACACACGTTTGCATCGTCGGTCAACCTGCTGGAGCCGCACGACATCGTCATCGATCACTTTGCCCCGACCGGTAAAGGTCCCAAGCCCGCCGTGTTTGTGTTGCCAATCCTCGGCGGTAAGAACAAGGTCGCCAACTTCTTCGCCAAACACTTTGCCCGGAAGGGCATTGCAGCGCTCGTCGTGCATCGGCAGGAGGCTTACAAAGATGTGCGCGAACTGGAAAAGATGAATCCGTTGTTCCGCCAGATCGTGTTCGATCACATGCAGGCGCTCGATTGGGCGGAGCTTCAGCCCGATATCGATGTGTCGCGTGTGGGACTGTTCGGCGTGAGCGCGGGGGCAATCAAAGGTTCACTCGTCTACGCCATTGATGATCGGGTCGACACCGCGATGCTTTGTCTGGTCGGTGGCGACTTGCCTTGGATTCTTTCCTATTCCACGGAGAAAGGCATCGCGAAGAACCGCGACCAGTTGCTCAAGGAACGCGGCGCAACGCAGGCCGACATGCACGCGGAGATGAAGAAGGTGTTTCAGCACGACCCGCTAAAGTACGCGCCGTTTGTGAATCGCGACCGAACGGTGCTCGTACTTGCGGCGTTCGATCAGGCTGTACCTTACGCGAAGGGGTTGGAACTGCGCCAAGCGATGGGCAAGCCGCCGACGTATATTCTGCCGACGGGGCATATCACGAGTGTGGTGTTCATGCCTTGGTTGCGCGATGTGGCAGTGGCTCACTTTCGCCGACAGTTACAAAACTGATCCGCCGGCGGGATATCATGGATCGACCTGTTCAGAAGGGAATTGTCATGTTTTTTCATCGCCGCGTGAGGTTGTTTGCAATCATGTTTTCTCTTGCGATGATGAGTGGTGTCGCAGGCGCGCCGAAGGCTGACAAACCCGCGCCGAAGAAAAAGAAACCACCTAAACCCTTCAAGTGGGTCAACCCACTCAACGCCGATCTTCCCGGTGTCAAGCACGGTACGTTTGTCAGTTCTTCCATGAAAGTCGACGTCGGTTACTGCATCTATCTGCCGCCCGATTACATGAAGCCGACCTATCGCACGGTCAACTTTCCGGTCGTCTATTACCTGCACGGCGGGCGACCGGGCAGTGAGGTCAAAAGTGTCAAACTCGTGAATCACATCCACAACGCGATGGCGGCGGACAAGGTACCCGACATGATCTACGTCTTCGTCAACGGCGGGCCGGTGAGCCATTACAACTTGCCCGACCGCAAGCACGCCATGGGTGAGGATGTGTTCATCAAGGAATTGATCCCGCATATTGAAAAAACGTATCGCGTGCACGCCCGTCGCGAAGCTCGCGGCATCGAGGGGTTTTCACAAGGCGGCAGAGGCACAACGCGGATCACGTTCAAGCACCCGCACCTGTTTGTCTCTTGCGCACCGGGCGGCGCAGGTTACGCCACTGAAAAGCGCATCAGTGAAGACAACGGCAAAGAAAGTGACAGCCTCATCTTCGCACCAGGCTACAACACGTGGGATCTGGCGCGACAATACGCGTCGAATCCGAAGCCGGCGCTGAACATTCAAATCCACGTCGGGATCAAAGGCTTCAATTACCAGAACAACCTCGAATACATGAAGTTCCTCGACACGCTGAAGATTCCCTATTCCAAAGTCATCGTGCCCGACGCCCCGCACAGCGCGCGAATCATTTATGAAAAGAAAGGCTTGGAAATCATGCGCTTTCACGCGAAGAACTTCGGATTGATTAAGTGACTGAAACTGCAAGGCGGTCCGGAATGATGTCACCTGATCACCATGATTCATTTCTTGCTTTCCTGCCTTTCTGAGCAGTCTCTTCGCAGTTCCGAAAGAGTGTCGATTACACTTCGGCTCCGGCCAACTTCCGCCCGTCTTGCCCGGCCGGTAATTCACCTTCCCTAAGTGTCGATCCCGGAATAATTTACCGACCCGACTTGACATTTTTGAAAATCGCTGCTCAAGTTACCCGCCCTCGGTGGACCGATGACGGGTGTGGAAAACCGCCACACGAACCAGTGCGACAGGCAAGCCCGCCTGTCCAAAAACGCGTGACGATGGCGGTTTTTCGTGGTGTTCAGAGTCCGCGCCGGCAGGAGTGACGGGTTCCATGGCCAAGA
>JANQKH010000555.1 GCA_028281215.1 Phycisphaeraceae bacterium
AGTCTTCAAACGGTAACGGCAAGAAGAAAGATGTCACGCCGTACGGCTGGTGATCCCCGCGTATGCGTGCGATGAACCCAGCGAAGGTGGTGTACAAGTTAACGCCGCCTTCGTTGTGTTTTTGGAGAACGGTTTCAAGTGATGGATTGGTGAAACGATCGAGTCGCTGCCACAATACACGCGATGTTGCGAATCCTCTGTTTCATGCTCAACGGCATCCTTGTCGTCGCCGGCTTCTGGGCGTTTATCAAGCTCAACTGGTGCGAAGCGACGGCGGGTGTCTGCATCGGGTTGTTCAACATCATCGTGTTGATGCAGGAACTGCGGCGCGGCCCGGCGGTCACCGTGTCCGCCGTGGCGAGTCTGATCGCAATTGTCTGGGGCGTGATCGCCACGTCGCGATCGTTTTCGTTGCTGTCGGACGCGATCGACAAGGACAACGCGGACATGTGGACCATGTTTGATGCCGGCTATTCCGTGTCGTACGGGTTCGCTTACATCGGCGCCGGGCTGCTGACGATTTTCACATTCGTGCGTTATCCGGACAGTGGTTCATCATCGGACGCTGTTGAATCGCAATCCGAAGCGTGAACTGTAGCGCACGGCGATGGCATCATCATGACACGCTATGGATCCTCGAGCGGTGCGCCGCCCATCTTGGCCGACTGCTACAAACGGTACAACCTGTCGTGATCGTTGTGAGAAACTGGATTTTCCGTGACGGCCGCTTCCGTGTTCTCCGATAGGGTTGTTGGATCGATCCGAGGTCGGTCCGCATCGGCGTGCCGCGGGACAGGCACGTTTGACCCTAGAGGAAGAGGTGGAAGATGAAACTCAGCAAGACGGCATCCCTGGCGGCATTGGCGATGGTTCACCTCGCATCACGCCGCAGCGAAGGCTTCATTCAGGCCCGGCAAGTTGCTGAGTACCTGTCCATTCCCACCGACAGTGCCTTGAAGGTTTTGCAGGCTCTGAGCCGGCACAACGTGATTAGCAGTCAACTCGGTCGCAGCGGCGGTTACCGCGTCGACGCCGAACCGCGCGAAATCACCCTGCGGCAGATCGTCGAAGCCATCGACGGCCCGATCGAAGGTGAAATCCCCGTGCGCGGCTACGACAACGGCCTGTCCGAAGCCGTCGTCGAACTCCGCAAAGCCGCCAACCGCGTCGCCCATCGTGTGCGTCACGAACTCGAACGCACCACCGTCGCCGATCTCCTCGCCGACGATGGCGAACAGGTGCTTGCCACCATCGAAGGCGGTATCGCGCACTGATAACGTCCTCAAGCGCCGGGCTTCCACCACGGTGCGTTTGTCAGCACACACAACTCATTCGCCCGCGTTACCATGATTCCCTATCGTGAATCCGAGGTGACGCTGTGCTGCTCGAACTGACGAATATCACCAAACAGTATGAATCGGTCGACGCCTCAGGAGGCGCGGAAGGTGCAACCGTCTTGCGCAAGGTGAATTTGCAAGTGGAGGCGGGCGAATCGCTGTCCATTGTCGGGCCGTCCGGTTCCGGCAAGAGCACACTGCTGCACATCATCGGTACGCTCGACACGCCCACTAGCGGAACAGTCGTGCTTGACGGGCAGGATCTGACCCAACTGGACGACGAAGCAACCGCGGCGGTGCGCAACCAACAGATCGGCTTCATTTTTCAGGCGCATCATCTGCTGCCGCAATGTTCCGTGCTCGAAAACGTGCTTGTTCCCGCGCTCGTGACAGGCACGGCCGACGCCCGAACAGACCGTGCCAAGAAACTGTTGGACCGCGTCGGGTTGTCCCACCGGTTGACCCACCGCCCGGCACAACTGTCCGGCGGCGAGCAACAACGCGTCGCCGTGGTGCGCGCCTTGATCAACGAACCGAAATTGCTGCTCGCCGACGAACCGACCGGCGCGTTGGACAAAGCATCGGCGGAGAATCTCACCCAGTTGTTGCTGGAACTGAACAACGAGGAGGGCGTGACGCTCATCGCCGTGACCCATGCTTTGTCGCTTGCCCGGCAGATGGGTCGGGCGTTGCTGTTGGATGACGGCCGGTTGGTTGACGCGACGACGAACCCTTGAACGACTCCATTGAGTGTGACCCATGACCACCTGGACGCTCGTCCACCGCAGTCTGCGATACTTCTGGCGAACGCACCTTGGCGTGCTGCTTGGGGTCATTGTGGCGACGGCCGTGCTGGTCGGCGCGCTGGTGGTCGGCGATTCGGTCCGACTCAGCCTGCGCGAGATCGCATTGACCCGTCTGGGCAATACGCATCTGGTTCTCGCGCCGCACGATCGGTTTTTCAGCGATCAACTCGCACAGCGGATCGGCAAACAGTTGAATGCGCCTTACGCGCCGGTGGTGTACGTGCCGGGCACGGCGGTGAATCAGGCATCGGACCTCAAGCCGCACCCGCGTGCGAATCAGATCGAAGTGTACGGCGTTGACGATCGATTCTGGTCGCAGTTTCCGTACGACGATTACGCGGGCGATGCGCTGCCGAGGCATCCAAGGCTTTCGCCAGGAGAAGTGGCGATCAATGCCGGCCTTGCGGAAAGGCTCAAGGTCGAAAAGGGCGATGAAATTCTCATCCGCGTCGCCAAGCCAAGCCTGCTGCCGCGCGACGCGCCGCTGACGCGAAAAGGTGTGGCGGATGTGTCGGTGGCGTTGCGGGTGACCGTGAACGCGGTCGTCGCCGACGCCCAGGCCGGCCGATTCAGTTTGCGCGCCAATCAATCCGCGCCGTTGAATGCGTTCGTTGATCAGGACTGGCTTCGCCATCAGATCGAACAGGTCGACAAGTCGAATCTGATGCTGGTGGGCGACGCTACGCCTGAAGCGGCGGCGGATGCGATTGCTCAACAATGGCGGTTGCAGGATGTTGGCTTGGAAGTGCGCAAGGTTCCCGATTTGCCGCTGGTCGAACTGCGCACCAACCGAATTTTTCTGGAGGAAGAAGTGGTCAAGGCGGCTGACAAAGCGGCGATTGCCAATGGCCGCCAGTCCGTTGGTGTCCTCACGTACATGGTCAACGGCATTCGCGCCGGTGATCGTGAGACGCCGTACTCCATGGCGACGGCGGTCGGTATCAACCAAATCACATCGCTGGCCCAAAGCGTCAAGTCAAGTCTGCCCCAAAGTTTCAACGCCATCATTCCAGCCGAAGACCACGAAGTGGTCATCAACGATTGGCTCGCGAATGACCTTCAGGTTCAGGTCGGCGATGCCGTTTCGCTTGCATACTTTGTCGTCGGTGACAGCGGTGACCTGGTCGAAGTGAAAAGCGAGGCGATGAAGGTCGGTGGCATCGTGTCCATTGAAGGAATCGCGGCGGACAAATCCTGGTTGCCCGATTTCCCCGACATTCCCGAAGAAGGCGCTACGCTTAGTAGTTGGAAACCCAGCTTTCAAAAAACCCGTTCGATCAACGATGAAGACGACGAGTACTGGAAAGCCCATCGCGGCACGCCGAAGCTTTTTCTGACGCTGGAGCAGGGCAGGACACTCTGGCGGAATCGATTCGGTTCGACCACGGCTGTCCGCATCGGAGTGGGTGACGCGGATGCGAACGAACTCGTGCAACAGTTTGCGGATTCGATTCGCAAGGAGTTGGATCCGGAAAGCATTGGGTTCGCTTTCATTGATGTGCGCGGCAACGCGTTGAACGCGGCGTCCGGCGGCTTCGACTTTGCGCAACTCTTCCTCGGTTTCAGTTTTTTCTTGATTGTTGCCGCGTTGTTGTTGACCGGCATGTTGTTTGTCTTCGCAATCGAACAACGCGTGGTGGAAGTGGGCACGTTGCTGGCGATGGGCTTTCGTCCGAAACAGGTACGAAGGTTGTTACTGATCGAAGGTTTGATGCTGGCGATGCTCGGTGCGGTGATTGGTGTCATCGGTGGTGTGTTGTATACGCACGGCCTGCTTTGGGGGCTCTCCAATCTGTGGCAGGAAGCTGTGGGCGACACGTCGTTGAGTTTTCACGTGATGCCGACCACGCTGGTGATCGGTTGGGCGTCGAGCGTTTTTGTGGCGATGTTGACAATGGGCATCGTGTTGCGTCGACAGGCGAAGCGATCGGCGCGGGAGTTGATCGCCGGGGGTGGCGCGCCTGAAAGCGGAGCGATACAGGTCCGATCGGGACGCGTCGCGCTCGCAGTGGGGCTGATCAGCAGCATCGCGGCGGTCGGTCTGCTTGCGTCGGTCGGTATCGGGCGGGGTACGCAAAACGCCGGCGCGTTTTTCGGCGGCGGGTCGCTGTTGCTCATCGGCGGGCTGGCGTTCACGCGGTTCCTGCTACTGCGCCTGGCCGCGGCGGGTACGAAAGAAGACGCGTCCTTCACGTCGACGTCCCTCGGCACGCGCAACACGGCCCGCCGGCGCGGCCGCAGCCTCGCCACCGTCGGCCTGCTTGCCTGCGGCTCATTCCTCGTCATCGCCATCGGCGCATTCTGGCTCGACCCCAACACCGACAGCGACAAACGCTCCGGCGGCACCGGCGGCTTTGAACTCTGGGCCGAATCCAGCCTACCCGTGCTGTTCGATCTCAATACCGAGGAAGGCCTCGACAAGTTCGCCATGCTGCCGGATGACTTACCGGGCGTGCGCTTTGTGCCCATGAAAGTGCGCGACGGTGACGATGCAAGTTGCCTGAACCTCAACCGCGCCCAAAGCGCACGGCTCGTCGGCCTCGATCCAACCTTCCTCGCAAAAGAACATGCGTTCACCTTCACGTCGCCGGCGAGAAAAAGTGACGGTATTCCTGCGGACGACCCCTGGAACCTGCTCGCGACACAAACCGATGCCGACGTTGTACCTGCCATCGGCGATCAGAACACCATCGTCTACGGCCTCGGGCAGGGTATGGGCAGCGAGTTCGAATACACCGACGAAGCCGGTCGCACGTTCAAAGTGAAAATCGTCGCCATGCTCAGCAACTCGGTGCTGCAGGGCAGTCTGTTCATCCACGAAGACGTGATGAAGCATCGCTACCCGTCGGTCAGCGGGCACAAACAGTTTCTGATCGATGTGCCGGCGGACAAGATCGATGAAGTGCGTGAAACGCTGGGCGAATATATGTCGGATGTGGGCATGAATACCACGCCGACGGTTGATCGCCTGCGTGTCTTTCTTATGGTGCAGAACACCTACCTCGGCATCTTCCAACTGCTTGGCGGACTGGGCTTGCTGCTGGGCAGTATTGGTTTGGGCGTGGTGGTGCTGCGCAATGTGCTCGAGCGACGAAGTGAACTGGCCGTCCTCACCGCACTCGGTTTCGCCAAGCGCAGGTTGATCTGGATGGTGTTGCGCGAACACTGGTTGCTGTTGGTGCTCGGTTTGATCTGCGGCGTGACCGCCGCAGTCATCGCCGTGTTGCCGGCTCTGCTCGCGCCGGGTGCGGAGATTCCTATCGGTCTGTTATCCGCAATCATCGCGGGCGTATTGATCAGCGGCGTCATTTGGACGTGGCTGGCGACAAGCCTGTCGCTCCGTGGATCGTTGTTGGGGGCGATACGGGATGAGTAGTTGTGCGATACTCAGGCCAATGCGCGTAGAATGATCCCATGCCCGGCCTCACACCCATCCACTGCCGCCGCTCCGCCATGGCGTTGTTTGCCGAGCAGATGCCGGTGGTCGTCACGCAGCGCGGATTGTTGCGCGCGGCGTGTGCGATTGCGTTGCATGAGATGGGTGATCTTGATCTCACCGTCGTGGAGTCGAAGCTGCAGGGCATCGCAGACACGATTCGCGGTCGGGTGCGCGGCGATGATGAACGGGCGATCATGGCCCATGCGCATGATGTGTTGTTCGAGGAGTTCGACTTTGCCGGCAACACCAATGACTACTTCAGTCCGGACAACAGCTATGTGCCCATCATTCTTGACACGAAGCGCGGGCTTCCGATTTCGCTCACATTGATTTACAAAGACGTCTTGTCGCGACTGGGGATTGTGGTGCATGGCGTGAACGCCGCGGCTCACTTTCTGGCGGCCGTCGAAACGCGCGACCGTACGGCGCGCGGGGATTACATGTTGGTCGATCCGTTTCATCGCGGACGCATCTTGACGACCGAAGAAGCATTCGATCTGATCGAAACGATGATCGGTCAATCGCTGCCCGAGCCGCAGCGGGTGCTGCCGATCGCCACGCATCGGCTTTGGCTGGGGCGGATGTTGGCGAACCTGCACGCTGAGTTCCTGCGTCAGGGGCAGGGCGCCGACGCTGCCGCGATGGAGGAACTGGCCATGTGTTTGCGGTTGTCGGAGCCGTCAGCAGGTCCATAACGGACCCGCCAGCGTGTATTTGACCTTTCAGAGTTCATCAGCGATAATGCTTGGCTCGGCCCGCGAGGTGGTATCGCGGGACATCCACGCAATCGCCAGCGGTCTTTCATGACCTGCCTGACCTCGAAAAGGTGTCATCATGGCTGTTACACCCGGCAAGAAGATCACAATCAAAGTGGTGAAAA
>JANQKH010000596.1 GCA_028281215.1 Phycisphaeraceae bacterium
TGACCCGATTGGATGGACATGAGCAGAACAACCTTTTGATGCCGGCGGGCGATCGCTTCGTCTACACCGGAAGCGGCGCGTATGACGGATTGTGGACGGCGATGTGGAACGGATCAGGCGCCAAGAAAATCGCTGGCTCCATGCGGGTCCAACACGCCACGCTGACCGGCGACAAAGTGATCGCCGTCGACAAGGGCCGCGCGGCCATCGTTTCGTTGGCGGGCAGTGTGCAGTATGTCGACATCAACTCGACGATCCGCATCGATCTTCAATTACAGTCCGGGCAGAAGTTTCACGAAGCGGCGCGCACGTTGGGCGAACGGTTTTATCACCCGACCATGAAGGGGTTGAACTGGAGCAAGTTGACCGAGCGCTACGCACCGCTCGCGGCGGAGGCGCGCACCGCCACGGAGTTCGACCTGGTCGCCAACCGGTTGCTGGGCGAACTGAATGCGTCGCACCTGTCGGTCCGGTCACCGAAGCCGACGTCGCCGACGGCGCGGCCGGTGGGTTACCTGGGTGTGGACGTTGAACCGGTCAAAGGCGGGTTGCGCGTGAACGCGATCCTCGAAGGCGGTCCCGCGGCAACCAGCCCGTCGCCGATGTTGATCGGCGATGTGATCACGGCGATCGA
The DNA here is from genome assembly GCA_028281215.1 of Phycisphaeraceae bacterium. GTDB lineage: Bacteria > Planctomycetota > Phycisphaerae > Phycisphaerales > Phycisphaeraceae > JANQKH01. The sequence continues at coordinate 635 of JANQKH010000596.1, forward strand.
ACTGAAACCGCTTGGCGCGAACGACACGCTGAACAAAGCACTCGTCGGCCAACCGGGCAAGGAAACCATCGTAACGGTGCAGCGCAAGGTTGGCGGGAAAAGCGCGGCCGTCCGGTTGCTCATCACGCCAACCAGTTTCACCACCATACGCAATCTGAAATACGACGCCTGGCGAAAAGGCAACGCGCAACAGGTCGCCAAGCTGTCGAAAAACCGGCTGGGTTACATTCACATTCGTTCGATGAACCAGTCATCGCTGGATGAATACGAACGCGATCTCTACGCGGCGGCCCACGGTAAGAAAGGTCTGATCGTCGACGTGCGCAACAACGGCGGCGGCTGGACGACCGACCGTTTGCTCGCGTCGATCATGAACACACCGCACGCGTATACCGTGCCGCGCGGCGCGGACCCGCGACACAAAGACGGCTACCCGCAGGATCGCCTGTTCATTCAACGTTATTCGCTGCCAATGAACACACTGTGCAACGAACGGAGCATCTCCAACGCGGAGATCATTTCACACGCGTTCAAAACGTTGAAGCGCGGCACACTGGTCGGACAGACCACCTACGGCGGCGTGATCAGCACCGGTCGCACACGTTTGCTCGACGGCACGTCCCTTTCACTGCCGTTCCGCGGCTGGTATTTGCCGGACGGCACGGACATGGAAAACAACGGCGCGGTGCCCGACCTGTTGGTCTCGCAAACGCCGCAGGCGGAAGCCGCGGGTAAGGATGAGCAATTGGAGACGGCGGTGAAGGATCTGCTCAAACGGATCAAGTGAGCTTTGCTACCATCACGCCACGATGAAGCTTGTGATTCATATCGATGGCGGTTCGCGCGGCAATCCCGGCCCGGCGGCGGCGGGCGTGGTCATCGCCGATGCCGACACACAGCAGCCGCTGCACGAAGCAGGCTATCACCTCGGCCAAACGACCAACAACGTCGCGGAATACATGGGGCTGATTAAAGCGCTGGATGTCGTCGAACAGATTGGGACGGCGAATGAAATCACCGGCGTCGCCATCATCAGCGATTCGCAATTGATGGTGAGGCAGATCAACGGCCAATACAAGGTTAAGAACGCAAACCTGAAGCCACTTTTTCAAGACGCCCAAAAACGGTTGCAAAAACTGACAGCTTGGCAAATCGGTCACGTCAAGCGCGAACTGAACAAACGGGCGGACGAGTTGGCCAACCAGGCGATGGACGCCGGCCGGGATGTGGTGGTGATTGGTGAGGGCGCGGCGTCTTCGCCGGCCACATCATCAAATGAAACCAATGCAGCCAGACCGCCTGCCGTTACGAATGAACATTCGACCGCGACCGGGCTGTTTCGCGCCTACCTGACGAAGAAGCCGGGCAAGCAATGCCCAGCGCGATGCCCGGCGAAGACGCCGTTTCACTTTGGGGATGCGCTGCCCGCCGGGTTCTGCACCTATGCCGCGCAAGCGGTGTTCGACGAAAACCCCACACTTTGGCGCGAAAGCGGAACGACGCAAAGCCAGACACAATGCCCCAAATGCGGCGTGCCGATCGAGATCGAACGCACCGACAGTTGAGGGAAATGAATTAACTGATCAGCCGTCGTGCTGTTCCGAATCATCCATCGCCGGCCAA
>JANQKH010000614.1 GCA_028281215.1 Phycisphaeraceae bacterium
CGGTGACAACGGTAGCAGCCGGCACCGCGCCCATGCAGGAACAATTCACGCCCGCGGGCAACGTCGGCGGTTGTCATATTTCCAAGCGCTGCCTCCACCGTCGTCAATGTTGTTTGCGGTTTCAGCAGTTTGCGTTCGAGCACGACGATGTAGTTGCCCCGGCGGGATTCGCCGGTGTGGTTCATATTCGCACCGAGGACCACGCGGCCTGCGGGAAACTTCTTTCTGAACACGACAAAGGTCGGATCAGTCGTCACCACTTTCAAATCGGTCTTGCGAAAGCCGCCCGGCTTGTCCACATTCATCCATGCCGGCATGCGATCGATGCGGGCGTCCATCGCGAGGTAGACCGTCACCTCGTCGCTGGTGTTGAACGTCAACCAGTTATCGCCGAGCGTTCGGTCATCGTTGTTCGCGGTGCGGATGAAGGGCAACCCTTCCAGTTCCGCCGGCACGCGCGTGACGGTGTACGTGCGATCGGTGTAGTGTTGTTTGCCTGCGGTGAGACCGGTCCAGTCGACCCGGTAATCGCGCCCGCTCTTGGCGCGAAGCTGCGACACAAACGGCGTCGCCGCAACCCCATTGGACGGCTTGACCTGAAACCGCCCCTCGAACACACGGCCGATACGCAACCGCCCCTTGATCACCGACGCCTTGATCGTCGTATCGCTGGTCACCCTTATCGGGCCGGTGTAAAGCGATGCGGTTTCCTCCGGCGGATTACCGTTGGTCGTAAAGCGAATCTGCGCGCCGGGCACCGTGGTCGAAAGCGTGACATTCGTTGCGCCATGAAACTCACCCGGCGGAGGTGACATGACTAACAAGGGTTTGGACGCTCCGGTTTTTTCAAGCCAACTGTCCGCGATGCCTGCCACGCGAGGATCGCTATCCGACTGGAGTGGAATCACCTCAGACGCTTTGAGATGCCCATCTTCCAACAAGCCCAAAAGTGCCGCCAACCGCACGCCCGCGCGCGGATCGGTCAACCATTGCCGACGACGTTTCGCGTCAGCCAGTTCGCGAATCGCATGCCACGTGGAAAAGAACGTCACGCGATCCTTCTCTTTTGCGGCAACTTCGATTAATGCGTCGAGGGCATCAACGTTCCGGGCCTGCCAGATTGCCTGCACGGCCTCGTGCCGGACGCGCGGTTGGTTGGAAGCCAACATTTCACGGACAACGGCGGGCAGCGACTTCGGCTTCGTTGCATGACGGACTCGATACGCCAGGATGCGCAACCCCTGAATCGTCACGTCGGTTGGATTTTCGTTCGAAGCCTTCAAAACTTTTTCAAAATGCTGATCGATCGCACGGTCTTCAAGCGCCAGTCGGCCGAGCGTCCACGCAAACCAGGTGCGCTGCGCTTTGGCGGGATTGCCGGCCGTCAATTGCTTGATGAGGGTGGTTCGAACGGATGTGTCACCCTGCCGGTATCGGCGAATTAACTCATCTTGTGCATCAATGCGCCACGCCGGTACATGGTGCGCCAAGTCAGTAAGCAATTCCTTGTTGGAACGTTTGGTCAAAGGAGCCGCGCGAGATGCCAGGTTGGTTTTGAGTAAAGGTCGACCGACGTGGTGAATGCGGAAGAGCCGGCCCTTGTCGACGTGCTGACCGTTCTTGATCGTCGCGCCGTAACTGGCACCCCAACTGAGAATGTAGAGCGCGCCGTCCGGTCCGACCTCAATATCTGTCGGATCAAACAGTCGGCCGGAACTGCTTGACATCGCCCGCCCGCCGCCCGCATGGGCAAACACGGAAAGTCGACCGCCGTCACTCGTCATCAATGCGCCGTCCCACTTCGGTCGAAACAGATACACCTCGCGGCGAAGCCAATCATTCACGAAAAAGACGTCGCGGTATGGCTCAGGGAAATGGGTCGCGTGGTAGTGAATCACACCCGCGCCCGATCCTTCAAACAACGGGGCGCTGGCAGGCACGGTGGGCAGGTGGCCCTTGCCCGTCCAGTGATAACTCCACGCATGCCCCCAACCGAAATGGGCACCGAAAAATGGCGAAAACACTTTGTCGCCCTGCGTTTGATCGTTGTCCGTGCCGAGCCAGTTGAAGGCATCGTCGAAAGCGATGTCCCACGGATTGCGAAACCCGCGCGCGACGATTTCGAGATTACGCCCGTCGGGGTCGCAACGCAGAATACCCCCCTGCCGACCCCAATCGTCCGCCGGCGTGTGATACTTGCGTTTGTACGCGCCCTTCTTGAACACCTCGATGGGCGTGTAGTCCGGCGCACCGGGCGGCGACGGAAGATCCCACAGTTCACGAAAAGCCTTGGGCGCAAGTTGATCTAGCCGGTTGTAACCCTTCGAGTTGCCCTTCGACATATAGAGTTTGCCGTCAGGGCCGAAGTTCAACCCATGCAGGCTGTGTTCGAGATTGCCCAGGCCGGTGTAGACGCGCACGTATTCATCAGCCTCGTCATCACCGTCGAGGTCGCGGACGATGGTCAGGTCCGGCGCGTTAGCGATCCACAAATCTTTTCCCCGCCAGGCGAGGCCTTGAATGCTATTGAAACCCTTGGCAAACGTCTTAACCTGGTCGGTTGTTCCGTCGCCGTCGCGGTCGATCAAAATGTCGACGCGGTCGCCTTCGGTTTGCGGGGTCGGCCCGCGCCACTGCGGACCCTGCCCCACGAAGATGCGGCCGCGCTGATCAAACGCCATGACACACGGGTTGCGCACGAAGGGCTCGGTCGCCACCACGTCCACGGCGAATCCCTTCGGGACAATCGGCAGGTCACGCGACTCGGCCGACCTGCCCGCGCTTGAAAACATCATCAGGCCGCACGTCGCCAGAAGTATGATCCAACGTGGTTGACACATGTTGATTGCCTCCGCCTTCGCCCGGTTGGAATCCTATTCGTCAAACTGAAAGCCCCCGAGTTGCTCGAGCGTGCGCGCCATGGCCTGCGTGCCCAGTTTACCGCCGTCGATGGATGGATTGGCCTTGACCGCGCGGAAATATGACTCGGCGAGGTTCGTTCCGGCAAGCGGCAGGGTCTGCTTCCGGGCGGTGTCGACGACGATGGCGAGGTCTTTAAGCACGAGGTCGATCATGAAGCCGGGGTCGTGATCGCCGTCGGCGATGCGCGGGCCGAGGTTCGCCAGTTGCCATGAACCAGCCGCGCCGCCGCTGACCACATCGATCATTTTGTGCAGGTCGAGCCCGCATTTCTTCGCGAGCGCCATCGCTTCGCACACACCGAGCAGGTTGCAACTGACCGCAATCTGGTTGCACGCCTTGCAGACCTGTCCCATGCCCGCGGGGCCGAGGTGCGTGATGTTTTTGCCGACTGCATTGAACAGTTTTTCACAGCGATCAAACGCTTCCTGGGAACCGCCGACCATGATCGACAGTGTGCCGTTGATGGCCCCGACGTCGCCGCCGGACACCGGCGCGTCGAGGAGTGTGACGCCCTGTTCCGCAAGCCGCGCGGCGAAGTCCTGCGTGGCGACCGGGCTAATGGTCGAGTGATCGATCACGATCAGGCCTTCCTTCGCACCGGTTGCAACACCTTCGTCGCCGAACAACACAGTCTCCACATCCGGCGTGTCACTGACATTGATGCAAATCACATCCGGTTCGCCAGCGGCGAGCGCGGCAGGTGACGCCGCCACCTTGGCGCCCTGTTCTTTCAACGGATTGCACTTGTCAGACGAGCGGTTCCAGACGCCAACATCGAAGCCCGCCCTCAAAAGATTCGTCGCCATGGGCGCGCCCATGATGCCCATGCCGATGTAGCCGATGGATTGGATTGGTTGCATGGGGGTAGGGTAAGTGAAGAAGATGGAAGAGGTAAAGGAAGCAGAGAAGGCAGGAGAAGTAGAGAATTCGCAAGGCGCGTCACTCCAGTTTCATTACCTCCTTTACCTTTTTTATGTGCTCTACCTCCTGTTCCTCCTCACATCCCCACCGGCGTGAACGGTTCCTTGTTCGTCATCACAAACGCGTACCCCAACGCGACTGTGAGCAAACCCAGGAAAATACCGACGCGCGCCTGAGTCATCTGCATGTTGACCGTTTCCTCCAGATGATCCTCATCACTTCGGTAAATCCAAAGCACGAGCACACCCATGCAGAGTGACGCCGGCGCCACGAACAGCAACACGCTGACCACCCACGCGTCCTGGCCCACCGTTTGAAACCACAGCAGCACCGCCAATACGAGACCGATCAACCCCGCCCACGCACTGCACAGCGCCAACGGCGGCGCCCAACCGTGAAAACGATCGGTTTTCGGCAACTTCCACATGAACACCAACACGGCAATCACCAACACCGCCGACGCACCGACCTGAATGGTCAAACGCAACGCATCCGACATGGCAAAACAAGGGGCGGCAATGGCGGGGACGATGGAGAACATGAGGATAGTTTAGGTGGGAAGGGAGAAGTGCGGAGGTTGAACTCAGAAATCAGGAACGTTTAGCGGGCGATCGCAGATCGCCGTGTATTGGGCGTTCCCGTACCACTGAATCGGCGATCTGCGATCGCCCGCTAAACACCGTTGTATTCCGCCGCACTGGTGCATGTCTCGCGCACGATGATCGTTTTCAACAACGGCAGCGCGGGTTTGAGCCGGTCGAACACCCACTTGGCGAGCATCTCGGCGGTGGGGTTTTCCAAGCCTTCAATCTCGTTGAGCAGGTAATGGTCCAACTGGTTCTTCACCGGTTCGATGGCGGCTTTGATCTCGCCGTAGTCGATCAAATAACCCTTCGCTTCCACGACCTTACCCTCGACAACGACATCGACATGAAACGAATGCCCATGCATCCGCCGACACTTGTGCCCCTCGGGAAACGTGGGCAACCAGTGCGCGGCTTCGAAGTCGAAGGTTTTGGTGAGTTTGATGAGCATGGGTTACTTGCAATTCATGATCAGACAGTGGGCATTTGCTATTGGCAACTCTACTTCAACCAATGCCTAATGCCTACAAGCCAATAACCAATCCTCACCCCACCACTTCCCGCGATTCATGCTCCGCGATCATGCGGTAAAGTTCTTCGCCGTCGCCGGCGTCTTTGATGGCGGCGCGGAAGTCCTCATCGGTGAGCATGCGGCTGATGGACGCCAGCGCTTGAATGTGCGGGCCGGTCTGGTCCTGCGGGCTGGCGAGGAGAAAGATCAGGTCGACCGGCTGGCCGTCGATCGCGCCGAACTCGATGGGTTCAGCCGTGCGTCCGATCGCCATGCACAGCGACGCGATGCCTTCACTTTTACCGTGCGGGATGCCGATGCCGTGTCCGATACCGGTCGTGCGGGTGGTTTCACGTTGCCATACCGCCTGCTTGAGTTGGTCGGCATTGCCGACTTCGACCGTAGCCGCCAGCACATCGACCAACTCGAAGATGGCGTCCTGTTTGGAAGTCGCTTCGAGCGGTACTTTCACGCAGCCGGGTTGGAGAATATCGGTCACACGCATCGCACCGGGTCCATTTCATCGCCGAGGCGACTTGGGTATCGGGGGTTCGGAGTTTCGCCTTGCTCGTTCTGGTTGGCGGGAGGGCAATCGCGGGACGCGCGCCGACTCGGGAACCAAAGGGGTCGAAGATGATGATATCCGTGAGCGCACAGGGGTTCAAGAAGGGAAGATTGAATGCGCAATGGCTTGTTTAGCGGGCGATCGCAGATCGCCGTCATTGATTTCACCGATCCGGTCGCACAGCACACGGAGATTTGCGATCGCCCGCTAAACGTTTTCCGCTGCACATACAATGCCCGTCTCGTCTGTCACGCGACTTCACACTGGAGAATCGATCATGTGGCATCGTCTGTTGCTTGTTGTGTTGTGTTTCTTCTTCGTCGCCAAGGAATCGGCCGCGCCGGCATTGGGCGCCGATCGGCCGAACATCGTCTGGATCGTGTCGGAGGACAACTCCAAGCACTACCTGAAACTGTTCGACAAGGACGGCGCGGCGACGCCGAACATCGACAAACTCGCCGAGCAAGGTTTCGTGTTTCCCAACGCGTTCTCCAACAGTCCGGTCTGTTCCGTCGCGCGGACGACGCTCGCCACCAGCGTCTACGCGCCCCGGCTTGGCACGCAATATCACCGTCGGGCCAAGATGGCGACGCTGCCCCAAGGCTGGAAGATGTTCCCCGCGTATCTGCGCGAAGCCGGCTACTACACGACCAACAACTCCAAAAAAGATTACAACGCGGTCGAAGGCAAAGGCGTGTGGGATGAGTCGTCACGCAAGGCGAGTTGGCGGAACCGCAAGGACAAGGCGCAGCCGTTCTTTCATATGGAAAGCCACGGCGCTTCGCACGAAAGCTCTCTGCACTTCAATGAGAACACGCACAGGAACCAGAAGACCGCGACCGACCCCGACAAGGTGAAGGTGTTTCCCTATCATCCCGACACGCCGTTGTTCCGCTACACCGTCGCGCGATATCACGATCGCATTAAGGAGATCGACAACATCGTCGGCCGCACCGTGGCGAAACTGAAAGACGACGGCGTGCTCGAAGATACATTCATCTTCTACTTCGGCGATCACGGCGGCGTGCTGCCGCGCGGCAAGGGCTACATTCAGGAGTCAGGCTTGAACGTGCCGCTGGTCATCCGCGTACCCGAAAACTTCAAGCACCTCGTCGACGGCAAACCCGGTACGCGACAGCAAGGCTTCGTCGAGTTCGTTGACTTCGGCGCCACCGCTCTGCACCTCGCCGGCGTCGAAGTGCCGAAACATTTCGACGGTGAACCGTTCCTGGGCAAAGGTGTTTCGATGGCGGAGGTGAACAAACGGAATGAGGCATTCGGTTACGCCGACCGGTTTGATGAGAAGTACGAAATGGTCCGCTCCTTGCGGCGGGGCAAATACAAGTACCTGCGTTACTACCAGGGCTACTACCCTGACGCCTTGCAAAACAACTACCGCTACCGCATGCTTGCATACAAAGAATGGCGGCAACTGTGGAAACAGGGCAAGTTGAACGCCGTGCAAAAACAATTCTTTGAAGCGAAGCCTGCGGAGGCGTTGTATGACATTGAAGCTGACCCGCACGAGACAAAGAATCTTGCCGGCGATCCGTCGCACAAGGAGAAATTACTCGAATTACGCAAAGCGCTGCGAGCGCGCGTCAAATCGCTGAATGATCTGAGTTTCTACCCCGAAAGCGTCATGGTCGACGAAGCGATGAACGACCCCGTGGCATTCGGCAAGAAGCACAGGCACTGGATCGACGATTTCGTGGACGTCGCCGACTTCGCGCTGCTGCCGACGGACGAAGCGTTGCCCAAACTCCGAAAGGTGATTGCATCGGAGAACCCCTGGGCGCGCTACTGGGCGTTCACCGCATGCGCCATGATCGGCAGGGACGCCAAACCGCTCGCCGATGTTGCAACCCAGGCGTTGAACGATGACGAACCGCTTGTCCGCCTCCGCGCCGTTGAGTTCCTCGCCATCGCCACCGAACACGATCCCCGGCCGGCAATCAAGCACATCCTCAAAACGTCGGACGATTACCTCACCGCCGCGATCACGCTGAACAGCGTGGCGTACTTCCAGGACTTCCTCGGCTACGACTTCAACCTCAAAGCGTCGGACGTGAAAGCCAAAGGCAACAGCGTGTCGAGGCGCTTAGAATACCTAACCGGTAAACCCGCGCCGAAACCGAAGCGGAACAAAAACAAGAACAAGTCAAACAACTGACTGCAATCCCAATAGCCGCATCGCTTGCGACGCGCTCACTTACCAATAGCGCTTGACGAGTTCACCTGCGCCCGCCATCACGTCAACCTCGGCAACGGCCCCAACTTGCTCAAATCCACATTCCCGAACCGCTCAATCCTGTGTCCGAATGCGTGCGCCAGCGACACCAGCAACCGGTTGTGCGGCTCATTCCGGTAGCGCAGGCTGCGGCCCATCTTGAAGTTCAGGCCGCCGCCGACCATCACCATCGGCACGTCGTGCAGCGTGTGCGAGTTGCCTTTGCCCAGTTCGTTGGTCCAGATGATGGTGGTGTTGTCGAGCATGTTGCCCGCCCCGCCGGGCTCGGGCGTTTCCTTGAGGCGCTTGGCGAGGTACGCCATCTGCTCGCAGAACCAGATGTTGATCTTGGTGAGTTTTTCCTGTGCGTCCTTGTCCTTGTCCGGCTTGTGCGACAGCGAATGATGGCCGTCGTTGATACCCAACCAACTCATCCGCGCCTGGCCGACGGAGTTGGTGAATTGCAACGTCGCCACGCGCGTGAAGTCGTTGATGAACGAATTGACCAACAGGTCCATCTGCATCTTCGCGATGCGCGGCATGTTGTCGTTCTCTTCCTTAATGCCGGGTTCGAGCTTCGGCACGGCGTGCTTGCCGTCGTTTTCTTCGGCGACCTTCAACTGCTGTTCCATCTCACGCACAAAGTTGGCGTGCTCCTCGAGCAAATGCCGATCTTCCTTGCTCACGTGCGTGCGCAGTTTTTCCAGGTCTTTCTGCACGTCGTCGAGCACGCTTTGCAGGGCTTTCTGGTCTTTCATACGGCCGTACAGTTTTTTGAACATAACGTACGGGTCATCGATCGGCGCGATGGGCTGGTTCGGGCCGGCGTAGACCATGCGCGTCCAGGTGTCGGCGCGTTCGGGCACGAGCACGCCGAACTCAAGCGAACCGAACCGCGTGCGCGTTTCCTTCTTGCTTTGCAGGTAACGTTTGATTTCCTGGTCGATCGAATGCCCACTCGCCCAGCCGGCAGGCGTGTCCGACCCGCCCTGAATGTTGCCGGGAAACAGTTCGATCCCGGTAAGCAGGCAGCCGATGCCGCGCATGTGGCGGTCGCCGTCGCCTTGCATTTTGTCGGCGAGTCCTTTGAGGATCAGCGTCTGATCCTTGAACGGTTCGAGCGGCTTCATGATGCGCTTCAACTCGAACGCTTCACCTTCCTGATCCGGCCAGTAGTTCCACGGCACGATCCCGTTGGGGCTGAACATGATGATGATGCGTTGCTTGCGCGCGCCTTGATTGTTCGCAAAGCCCAGGCTCGGCAGGTTGAGCACAAACGGCGCAGCGGCGGCGCTGAGCCCGACGTGACGCATGAACTGGCGACGGTTTTGTTGGTGTGGCATGGTGAACTTCCTGGTGTGACTCCGCCTGCGCGAAGTCCTGAACTCGCCTTGCTTGAGGGAGGCGCTCCTATCATTCTACGATCCCTTCTCATTCTTCCCACTCTTTTCCTCTTCAAGCCCGTCCATCGCCGCAGTGATCACAATCTCCGATAGCAAATGCTGCATGTTGAACTTGCTTGCCTTGAACGCTCCGTGCAACCGCTGCGGCGTGTCCAAACCGTACGCCAGCATTGGCTGCTTGACCGTGAAAAGAAACATCCGCTGCACAAACGCCGCCTGCGCTTCTTCACTGTCTGCGAGGAATTTTCCAAGCTCGGCTGCGCCCTGGAATTTGACCGCTTGCCCTTCCAATGAACGATAAAATCCCGTCGCGTCCACCGGCTTGCCGCCTTCCTTCAAACGGAATCGGCCGACCGCATCGTAATTCTCCAGCGTGAAACCTAATGGGTTGATCATGCTGTGACACGACATGCATGCGTCCGCCTTGGTATGCAACGTCACACGCTCCCGCGTCGTCAGGTCCGGATGCACATCGACGGCGACGGGCGTCACTGCGTTCGGCGGCGGGCGCAGTCGGCGACCCAGCAAACTCTTCGCCACAAAAACGCCACGGTGGATCGGCGAACTGGTCGAATCATACGCGAACCCCGCCATCAACAACGGATGCGACAACACACCCGCATGGTGTTGCTTCTCGAACTTCACCTTTTCGAACATGTCCTGCTTCGACACCTTCGCGTCGTAAAATGCCGCCAGCCGCGCATTGAGATACACCTCATTGCTGTTGAGCAATTGCTGAAAGCTCGATGCTTCGCTCCACATCACATCATCGATGAACAAGTCAAGCGAATCGCGCAGGTCAGCGACGATCGCATCATTGAAGTCCGGGAACATCTCACGGTTCTTCGACAGGTTGTGCAGCCGGTCGACGTGCAACCAGTCCTGAAAATACCGCATGGCTTTGTGATGCGCGCGGGGATCATTCATCATGCGCTGCACAGCTTGCCTGATCTGCTCCTGCGTGTGCAACTCACCACGCTTCGCCGCATCGAGCAATACTTTGTCGGGGATGGAATCCCACATCAACAGCGCCAAACGCGACGCGACCGTGAAGTCATCCGGCTGACCTTTGTCACCAGTATTGAGTTGTGGGTACAAAAACCGAGGCGACTTCAACGCCAGCAACACCACGCGCTTGATCGCCTGTTCGAGATCTTTAGCCTCCTTGAACTGCCGCTCGACGTGAACCTGCTTCTGCGCGTCGTTGAGAGGCCGACCCCACGCGCGTTCCACGAATTGATGCGCGATTTGTCTGTAAAACGCCTGTTTTTGCTGGTCGTTGCGCTGTTTGGACAATGCCGACAGACGCGTCGCGACATACTCCGCCGTCTCCAGCGCGCCATATGTCGTCGCTTCATCCCACTGCTTCGACACCGCCGAGCCATGCACGTAACCCATGCTGCGATCGTCCGGCGGAAAGGCGGTCTGCACCACCATTACCTGCTTTACTTCGACCGGGGACAACACCTTACTTGGCACCACCTCATCCACACGGTGCGGTCGACGCCAGCGCATCGTGATGCCTGACCGCTTGTCCTTCTCATACTTGAACAGCGCCGCGCGAATCGGATACCAACGTCCGCCCAGCAAAAACACCCGCGCGCGAATGGGATCAAAGTTACCCGACCGCACGCGGGCATCGATGATCGGGTTTTCGATGTCGTTCATCCACAGTTTGATGCCATTGGGTGATTCGAGAATGAACTCATAGTCGCCGGTCTCTTCCACGAAGATGCTGCCGGCGTAGAGAATGCCGAAACGTTTGCCGTCGAGACTCTTATGCGGTTTGTTGCCACCGAAGTCGATCTCGATGTTTACCTCAACGCGTTGAAAGCGCGGACGGTCATCAAAATCAAATCGTCCACTGTGAAAATAACGCGCCTGCAAGCCGCGCTTGTCGCCCATGTCCACCGGTTCACCAAACGAACCAATCAGGTCGGCGACGGCGTGGCGGTATTGATGCACGGTCAAGCGCGACAGCCTCACGCGCGGCGGTGCATTGCGCGCCTGCGCGACCGGTGAGTAAAACGCATCGTAAATGTAATGCGCCACCGCCTTCGCATCATCGCCCACCACTGCCTTCTTGTTCCCTTCGGGCATCTTGCGATCGATATAACTGATCAACCCGGACAGCGTCCGCTTGCCGACCAGTGGTTCGTCGTATTCAAGTTCGACACCCTGCCCCTTGTCGCCGTGGCACGAGGCGCAATGTTTTTTATAGATCGTCACGCCGCGTTGTTGCAGCGCCGCGTCGGCGGCGCGTGCATCGTCAGCCGCACCGATGAACCCGGCCGCCACAAACATCCACCCGAGATTGCAAACCATCCATCGCATCATCAACACCGTCACTCCATATCGTGGGAGGCGACGCGAACCGATCGCGTCGAGTGAAACGGACTATTTTATAGGTCGGCCCATTTTGACCGCACACGCAAATCCCATGGATCCCGATGCATGGGTGATCAAGCAGCCGAAATGGGCGAGACATGAGGGTTTTGCGGGGACCAATTTATGTGCGCAAGCATATTGAATTGCAATACTTAAAGAAATCTCGGCCCATCGCCCCGGGAGTCGAATGGGGCTCCCCCTGAATGTCGAGCGAATGAAGTGGTCGCATCGTTCCATAGCCAGTCAGGCGACCCCACATCGGCCCAAGGCGTCGAAAACGGTACACGCTGCCCCGCCTGCCCCCTCGGCAGGGATTGCATGGCGGCGAGGAGTAGTGTGTCGATGGGTGTGACATCCTCGGCAATCGATTCACTTTGGTCTGTGATGGGTTGCGTGATC
>JANQKH010000233.1 GCA_028281215.1 Phycisphaeraceae bacterium
CACTGGCCGATGACCGGTGTTCAGAATCACCCGCCTTTATCGGAACCCCGCCGAGATGACATAAACGTCGGACAATCCATGCTTTATGCAAACACGCCCTCATGATCGGTCCCGTGTGCAAACTTTGTTATCGGCACGCGCGTTCATCAAACAACCAATATGAATCACTCAAATGCAAACCTTTTTGTCCGAGCACACACTTCAACGACGGTGACAGCCCACGACTGCTTGCCTCGGCAGGTATCATCGTGGAAGGTTTGAACCATCTATCAATCCAGAGGATGTAACGATGCGAAAGACGCTTTGCCTGATCACGCTGACCCTGCTGGTGGTGACCACCGGCTGCCACACAAACCCGGCAACGGGGCGATCGCAGTTGCTCGGACTGTCGCGCGACCGTGAGATTGCGCTCGGACAGGAGGCGGCGCCGCAGTTTCTCGGACAGAACGGCGGCGAGATCCCCTCGGATGAAATTCTCAACTATGTGCGCGGGATCGGCAGGCAACTGGCGTCGTCGGTCGAGCCGGAGTTTCGCGATTTGCCGTGGGAGTTTCACGTATTGGATTCCGCTCAGATCAACGCGTTCGCATTGCCCGGCGGCAAGGTGTTTTTCTCGCGCGGGTTGATGGAACAGATGAGCAACGAAGCGCAACTCGCCGCCGTGCTGGGGCATGAAGTCGGGCACGTCACGGCGCGTCACATCAGTGAAAAGATGGGGCAGACCATGGCGGTGCAGATTGGCGAGGCGGCGATCGGCATCGGCGGCGCTGTCAGCGATGAGGATTGGCTCAAGGTGCTCGGCGTGGGTGCGCAGGCGGGCGGCGGGCTTTACCTTTTGAAGTTCGGCCGCGACCAGGAAAGCGAAGCCGACGCCTTGGGCACGCGCTACATGGCGGCCAACGGTTGGAATCCCGTCGGCATGTTGCAGGTGATGGAGATTCTCGCCAAGGCGTCGAAGGGCAGAAGTGGGTGGGAAATCCTTGAAACGCATCCAAGACCGGAAACGCGCTTCGGTCGCGTCGAGCAGATCATCAAGCAGGACTATCCGAATTACAAAGATCCAGCGGCGTACCGGTTCAATCAGGATCGATTCCAAAACATCGTGGTGGCGAACCTGAAACGGTTGAAGCCGCCAAAGCATGGCCGGAGACAGGCCGATGCCGCGATGCAACTTCCCGCAAATGCGATTGTGTGCAACTGTTTTGAGAAGGGCATCGCTTCACTGACCGAATCCACGTTGAATCACACCACGAGCCACACTCCAACCAATCCCCGGTTGGCCGCCGCGTTCGCACAGATGAAACGGATCGGTGCATCGAACTGACCTGATGAGTGGGCTTGGTCCGCCGTGTTCGTCATCAATGGCGATTGCCTCAAACCTCGATTCGACCTTGAATGACCGCGTGACGACCACGACTCCACCAGCCTGGACAGATGCCGATCTGGCCGCCAATCCGCACGATGCGGCGGACAAGGCGAAGCGCGTGCGCGATATGTTTTCCGCCATCGCGCCGAGTTATGACCTGAACAACCGAGTGCATTCAATGGGTCGCGATCAGGCGTGGCGGCGTAAGGCCGTGCGGTTGGCGCAGGTTAAGGCGAACGATGCCGTGCTCGATGTGGCGTGCGGCACTGGTGATCTGACGCTGGCGTTCAGCGATGCGATTACGAAACTGGGCGAACCGAGTCAGCCGATCGTCGGGCTCGACTTCACCTTTGACATGCTCACCCACGCGGCGGAGAAATCACGGGCGTCGAACCATGCACATGTCAACTGG
The DNA here is from genome assembly GCA_028281215.1 of Phycisphaeraceae bacterium. Taxonomy (GTDB): domain Bacteria; phylum Planctomycetota; class Phycisphaerae; order Phycisphaerales; family Phycisphaeraceae; genus JANQKH01. The sequence goes on from JANQKH010000233.1 coordinate 1,779, forward strand.
TTGCAGGGCGACGCGATGGCATTGCCGTTGGCTGACCGCAGTGTCGATGTCGTGTCGATTGCGTTTGGCATTCGCAACGTGTCGGACCCGGCGGCGGCGATCAGGGAATTCCACCGCGTGCTTCGGCCCGGCGGCAGGCTGATCATTCTGGAGTTCAGCTTGCCGAAGAACGCCTTGCTGCGCGGCCTGTATAACTTCTACTTCAAACGCATCATGCCGCGTACGGCGTCATGGATCGCGCGGGATCGTAGCGGGGCGTACAAGTATCTGCCGCGCAGCGTGAACACATTCATTGATCGGCAGAAACTGGTTGACATGATGGCGTCGGCGGGGTTTTCGGACGTGTCGGCGCATCCGCTGACGTTCGGCATCGCGGTGGTTTATCGCGGGTACAAGCCGGAATGATCAATAGTGGATTTCGGCTTCGTTATCCTCGGCGTCGGCGTAAACGTGTTCCATCTCGCTGGCGAAGCTGGACCAGTCATTGCACCACTTCTCCGCCTCGCGCGGCGTGATGTAACCCCATCGCACGAGGTTGGCCAATGAGCGCTCCATTGTGCACATGCGTTCTTCCGGCACGTTCTTCGTGTGTGTCTGCATCGTCGAATAAAGTTGTTCAATCTTCCGCATGCGGATGAGGTTGGATGTGGCGTAGTTGTTGTTCATGATCTCCATGGCAACCACGCGGCCGTCACCGTCCTTGCGCGGGATCAGTTTCTGACAGATGATGTGACTCAGGGCGAGCGAGACCTGTGAGGCGATCTCATCCGCGCGATCGGACGGGAACATGTCGATCAGACGGGTGATGCTGCCGCGGCAGTCGCGCGTGTGCAAGGTACTGAAGACAAGGTGGCCGGTCTCAGCGGCGCTGAGCGTCCATGCGGCGGCGTCACGGTCACGCATCTCGCCGACGAAGATCACGTCCGGGTCTTCGCGCAGTGCATCGCGGACGCCGGACTCGTAGCTCGGCACATCGCGACCGAGTTCGCGCTGCGAAATGATGGCGGTTTTGGATTCCAGCCGGTATTCGATCGGGTCTTCCAGCGTGATTACACGGCATGGGCGGGTCTCGGCAATGCGGCTGATCAGTGAAGAGATCGTGGTGCTTTTGCCCGAACCGGTCACGCCGGCGACGAGCACCAATCCCTGCTGCTTGCGAAGGATGTCCTGCCACACGTCATTGGGAAAGCCCACCTGTTCAATGGACGGCGGCGCGGACTCCAGCGCGCGAATCGCCAGTGCGGGACCATCGCTATCGAAGAAGATGTTCAACCGAAACTGGCTGGCGCCGACGGTCATGGCGCTGTCGACCGAACGCATGCCCGCCAGGTCGTCTTTTTCGCGGTCGGCCAGGAGCAGATCGACGATGGTCTGCACCTGCTCCCGTGTCATAGGCGGGCCTTTCATCTTCAACAGTTGTCCATCGACACGATATGTCGGTGGCGTGCCGACCTTCACGTGCAGGTCTGACACACGCATCGACCCGTGCCGGCTGAAATACTCGAACAAATCCCGCGCGCTCAAGGACCGGCTGTCGTTCAGCACATAGATTTTCGTGTCGAGAGTCGGCGATTCAGCCATGGAAAACACTCACGGTGGGCCAGGGGAAGGGCGGTGTCGCTGCGAGTTGGACGGAAGCCCGGCCCGCGCATGCATTCTAGCAAGGCTACGCAAAGTACGGCGGACTTCGCGCGACTACATCGCCTATTTGGAAGTCAGAACGATCGTGCCGTCAAAGTCCTCGCCGGGCGGGGTGACCAGATATTGTTCGCAGTGTTCGCGGTACAGGCTGGCGAGTTTGGACGCGCCGGCCAACTCGTCGAGTTCGATCAGCGTTTCGAGGCAGCCGTCAAAATCAGCGGAGCGGTAATGATCGAACATGCGTTGGGTCAGTTCGGCCAGTTGCTTCTGGTGATCCGTCGCTTCATTGGCGAAGTTCAGCGGTTCAAAGGCCATCATGCCTTGCGTTTTGCCCACCACTTGCAGTTTCGCGAGTGGACGTACAAGGAATTCATCGCCGATCAGTTCGGCCGTGCGCTCGCTGATCATCATGCGCGTACCGAGGTATTTGTTTGCCGATTCGAGTCGCGCGGCAAAGTTCACCGAGTCGCCCAGCA
>JANQKH010000644.1 GCA_028281215.1 Phycisphaeraceae bacterium
CTTGCCGGCGGCGCGGACCCGATCGTCGTCGCCCGCGATGCCGACGGCGTGCGGCTCAAGTCCACCGAATCCACGCAGATGAAACGCGACGTCTGCAAAATCGATACACGTTACACCGGCACTGTGGCGTCGGTCGAAGTATTGCTGCCCACCGAGACGGCGACGCGCGAATTGGACATCATCGCCACCAAGGAACCGGAATGGGACGGCGAAAAGTTCGGTGAAGCCAAGTCATCACGTTACGAAAAGGAAGACCGTGAGCCGAACTTCGTCGCGCTGTCGGCGTCGGATTTGCAAGACGGGATCGACATGATCGCCGCACGGGTCAACGCTTCGTTTGAGTTCAATCGGCCATCGGTTCACGTGCATCTGCCGCGGGTGGACAACAGTCACCTGGCGGTCGTGGAATTTGAAGACGTGCAAGTGTTTGATGCGGACAATCAGCCGATGGACGTTGAGTTCACGCGCAACGGTTATGACGCGAACAACCACTGCGCGCCGGGAAGTTTTGAAGATTACAGCGGGGAGAACCCGGTGCCGTTGACCCGGGCCGCGGGCAAGGTGCGCGTCGATTATCCGTTGGGGATCGAAGTCGTCACGCTCACGCAGTCGGCCCCGGAACAGGCCGGCTACAAAGCGACGTTTGACGCACCGATGGTAACGATCGAGTTCCCGGAAGAGGATGATTCGGACTCGCCGTTCGATGCGTACTGGGCGGGTTCGTCGAGTTTGTTTGATGCGATTGCCCGGATGCGCGCGTCAGATGAAACCGGTCGGCCGCTTAAGAAATTGAACTACTCCGGTTCGAGCGGCAACACCCGCTACTGCGGCTATTGGGGCAACCCCACGGAAATCCGCGTGCTGCGCGTGACGGCGTGGCAGCGGGTGGAAAAAGAATTTGATCTGCCGCCGGCGCCGTTGCTGGATGAAGCGCTGGCGGGCATGGAGGGCGAGCATACAAGGTGTCGGCAGTAGCCGCGTGATTTCGTGCCTTCAAGTGGGCAAGCACTTATGGCTTCACCGTGAAATCGACCTGTACCTTCTGATCGTATTCCAAAGCCTGATTCCAAGGGGCGTTTTCATCGCTAAGCGATTTGCATCCGTCGCCGTAGCGGCGTTTCATCATGCTCTTGTCGTAATAACAACGGAGGACAAGTTGGTAATCATCTGCGCGCGGCAACTGCCAGCCGCTGACCGAATCCGCTTCCAGTTCACATGCGTTGATTCGCACTTTGATTTCCATCTTCTCACCGGGCTCGATTTCGAAAAATTCCACGGCCTCGAGAATGGATGGCGCCTTAAGATCTTTCCATCGCTCCACGCGTTCGATTTTTCGCTGGAGCCTTCCCGATGAGTCCAACAAGTGCGCTGAGAAATAGGGCCACATGACAACACGTTCGTTACTCGTATTTTTGATATTCAACGAGAGGGAATACGATCCTTGGTTGACGTGATCAAGCTTTGCAGCAGCGGGATCCGAGAACCAGATTTCAACCGGTAGATCATCCGCCTGAACGGTGGCCGCCGAAATCAACATACACGTCGTGAATGCGAACAAACCGCGCAGCGATATCAACATGGCTTCACCTTTCGTCAATCAATGGGAGATTATGGAAGTCAACTGCTTTCCAGAACTGTAGACGTGCAAACCCTTCAAAGGTTCTGACGAAAGGCAGTTGTGACACAAATGTGACAGTCGGCGCAATGCCTAGACCTGACCCGGCTCCACCAACACTTTCGCAAAAAACTCGCTGTTGTCGCGCATCATCTTCAACGCATCGAAGCCCTGATCGAGTGATACTCTGTGCGTGATCAGCGGCTTGAGATTCAGCGTGCCGTCGGCCATGGCGTTGAGGACCGTGCGCCAGTCGTCGTCGTTTCCGGTGGCGGAGTAGTCGCTGTTCCAGGTGCCGACGATGTCGACTTCGCGGCGCATGAGTTGACTGATCAGCGTGGCGGATAGCGTGACGTCGCCGGCGGGGTTGCCGAGGACAACACACTTGCCGCCGCGGCGGGTGACCGTCAGCGCCTGCTGCAACGTGATCGGCACGCCCGCGCCGTCAATGGCGACGTGCGCGCCTTGATCGCTCGTCAGTTCGTTGATCTTCGCGACAGCATCATGTTCCTTGCTGTTGAAGACTTCTTCGAAGCCGAGCAATTTGGCCATGTCGAGCGATTCCGTGCGGATGTCGAAGATGAGCACGCGGCCGGCGCCCATTGCTTTGCACCACTGCGCGACCATCAGGCCGATCGGGCCGGCGCCAAACAGCGCGATCGTTTTACCGATCAACCCACCGGCCGGCGTGCCGCGCTTGACCGCGTGCAGCGCGACAGCAGCCGGTTCGGTCATGGCGGCTTCTTCGAGCGAAACATTGTCCGGCACGCGCATCAGGTTCTGCGTCGGCGCCACGACATATTCGGCAAATGCCCCATCGCTGCGCGAACCGAGATAGTCGTAGTCGTAGCACATGACGTACTGCCCCTGCTCACACGCGGGGCATTGGCCGCACCAAAGCAAGGGGAAGACGGCGACACGATCACCGGCTTGCCAATCGGTCACGCCGTTGCCAACCTGTTCAATCGTGCCGGCGAACTCGTGGCCGCAGACGGTGGGGAAGGAGTAGGTGCCCTTGACGAACGTGCGCGGAATGTCACTGCCGCAAACACCGCAGAAACCGATGCGGACGAGGACCTCGTTGTCACCGGGCACAGGGCGCGGGATGTCTTCGTATCGCGCATCCCCGACAGCGTGGAGGACCAGTGCGTGCATGTGTTCAGTCGTGCTCATGGTTGGTTCTAATCTGGACGGTTGGTT
>JANQKH010000660.1 GCA_028281215.1 Phycisphaeraceae bacterium
GGCGATCATGATGATGATCGTGTTTTTGGCGAGGCGCAATCCCTGTTGGGGTTGGAAGTGGCCTTTCATCCAGACATAGCCGAACAGGCCGTACACCACGCCGGACATGCCGCCGAAGAACGGCCCACTCATCCACCATTGGGCGACGTTGGAAATAACAGCGACGACAAAGACGAGCACACCGAGAAAGAGGGTGCCCTTCTTCTGCTCGACCACGCCGCCGAGGTCATAGACCCAGAGCATGTTGAACAGAATGTGCAGCCACCCGAGGTGGAGGAAGATCGGCGTGATGAGTCGCCAGACTTCGCCGCTGCGAATGTCTTCGATACCGGTCCAGCCGTGGAGATCGCGGAGCATGTTCCTGTACCGGCGTGCGCCTTGAAACGATTCGGCGTCACCATCGCGCATGTATTCGGCGATCATCCGTTCGTTGTAGGCTCGCAGCTTTTCGGGGTCAACATTCTTTTCGAGTTCGTCCATGTCCGGCGCGGTGGAGAAAGAGAGCAGTTCCATGACCTGCCCTTCCTGACCGGAGCCCAGTCGCGTAAGTCCGCCGACGACGATGGATGCGGCGATCAGCGCGTAGCAAAGCGGGCGGGGTCCGCCGATGCGGTTGGCGAGCGCCGACTGCGTACGCATATCAATGAACTGCCTGCGCTTGCGTTCGTTTTCTGCGGACTCCTGCTTGCGCAGGGACTTGGCGGCCTTCTTGGACGACTTGTATTTCTCGTCGTCCGGCGAAGCGAGGAAGGCTTCCAGTTTCGATTGGCCTTGTTCGAGTTGATCGTCATCCAGCACCCAGACCGCCCAGCCTTCGGACGCGGGGTCGACCTCGTTTTCGATGCCGAGGGTGAGCAGGTAGTCGCCGAACCGGCGGGCGGCGGCTTCATCCTCAATGGCGCCGATCATGCGCATGGCGTGTCCTCTCCGGTTGGATCGCGTGGTCAGGCCAAATCGACGCGGCCGCCTTGTCGGATGCTTGCGGTTTCCGCTTCGACGATGCGGATCGTGTTGGCGGCATCCTGCATGGTGACGATTTGTGGCTGTTTGCCGGCTTCGATGCACTTGATGAAGTATTCGATCTCGAGGTCGTAACCCATGGCGTCGGGCAGTGCGACCGGCGCGGGATCGCCGCCGCGCTGGTAGAGCATCAGTTGGTTGTCGGCGGTCATATCGAAGACGGCTGTCGCCTTCTCGAAATTGATCGTGTAGTGCATGGAGAACGGGAACTTGTCGGCCATACCCCAACAGCCTTCGGCCGAAACGACGGGCACATTGTCATAGTGATAGTTGGTGATCACGTGGTCGGGCTGGTTGGTTTCATTGCTGTAACCGATGGAGGTCACGGCTTTGGGCATGCCGAAGAGGTAGTGGACGAAATCGGTGTCGTGGATGTGCAGGTCGAGGATCGCGCCGCCGGACTTGTCGCCGTCTTTGTAGAACGGTCCGCCGGGATGGGCGGCCACGCGTCGGAAGGTGGCGGCGAGGACGTCGCCGTAGGTGTTTTGGTCGACAGCTTCCTTGGCCCACGCCCAGCCGGGCCAAAAGCGCATGCACATGGCGCACATGGAAATGCCGTCGGCGTTGGCGGCGCCGTCGACAATCGTTTGCGCATCGTCGGCGGTGCGCGCCAGCGGTTTTTCGATCAGCATGTGCTTGCCCGACGCGAACACTTTGTCGGCGAACAACAGATGCAAGTGCGTCGGCAGGCAAACGTCGATGGCTTGCACGTCGGGATCGTTGATCAACTCGTCGGCATCGGTGTATTGCTTGGCGGAATTGAAGTCGAAACCACCCTGCGCCTGACCGTCGACGTTGCCAACGGCGCGGACCTTGCCGGTGAGGCGGTCCTGATCCTGATCGGCAATCGCGACGACCTTGACATCATCCCGCTTGGCGTACGCATCAAGATGGGTCAAGCCCATCATGCCCAGTCCGATGACACCCACATTGACCATGGTTGGATTCCTTGTTTGGTTTGCTGTCGGATCGGACAGAATAACGGAATCGGCTGTGTGATGCTGTTAAACTTTGGCCGCACCCAACGAAAGGATCACCATGAGTCTTGAAGGTCAGGTCGCCGTCATCACCGGCGCGAGCGCGGGCATCGGCGCGGCGACGGCGCGGCTGTTGCACGATGCCGGGATGAAACTGCTGATCTCCGCGCGGCGGGAAGATCGCCTCAAGCAGATGGCCGACGAATTGCCCGGGGCCACCTGGCTCGCCGGCGATATCACCGACCCCGCGCTGCCGCAACAGTTGATCGACAAGGCCCTGGCAGAGTTTGGGCAGGTCGACGTGGTGTTTAACAACGCGGGTGTCATTCTACGCACACTGATTGAAGAGGCGGACATCGATGCGATCTGCCGGATGGTGCGCATCAACACCGAGTCGGCGTTTCGATTGATTTACACCGCGCTGCAGCACTTCAAACAAGTAGGCAAAGGGCATCTGGTCAACACGTCGAGCATACTCGGCACGAAGGTGCGGCCGACGGTCGGTGCGTATGCCGGCACGAAGTATGCGATCGAAGCGCTGAGTGAATCACTTCGGCTTGAACTGGCGAAAACGGACATCGCCGTCAGTTGCGTGGAGCCGGGCCTGGTGTTGACGGAGTTGCATGATGATTGGGACGAACATCCGAAGGACTTCATGGGGATCGAATCACCGTTGATGCCGGAGGATGTTGCGCGTTGTGTGAAGTTTGTTCTGGAGCAGCCAATGCACGTGCGGATTCCTCGGCTGCTGGTGACGCCGGGTGAGATGGAGTTATGAGGGAAGGGATCAAAGGATCAAGCCATCGAGGAAATTCTTGATTGCAAGATCGCCAGTCAGAACTCGATCCCTTGATGGCTTGATGGCTTGATCCCTTTACCCACAACTCCCATTCGCCCTTGCTTCCGTGACTTGTCATAATGCCGCGAGCACACGCCATCAGGAGCCGTCATGAAAGTTGCCTTCGCCTGTGATCACGCGGGTTTTTCGCTGAAAGAAGCGATCGTTGCTCGAATCGAATCGCTCGGCCACGAGTGCCTCGACCTGGGTGCGCATGAGTTTGACGCTGACGACGACTACCCTGACTTCGCCCGATACATCGGGCAGGCGATCCAACACGGCCAAGCCGACCGCGGCGTGCTCTGCTGCGGCAGCGGCGTGGGCGCGTCGGTGGCGGCGAACAAAATCAAAGGCGTGCGCGCGGCGGTGTGTCACGACACGTACAGCGCGGCCCAAGGCGTCGAACACGATGACATGAACGTGATCTGCATCGGCGGGCGCATCATCGGCATCGCGCTGGTGGACAAACTGGTCGAAGCGTTTCTCGGCGCGACGTTCAGCGGAGAAGAACGGCACATTCGCCGACTTGAGAAAGTCAAAGCAATCGAAGCGGCGGGGGAATACAAATCGTGACGCGATTGCCTCCACAGCCAAATTCTGGTTGAAAGTTTATTCCCGTTCGACCATACGAAACACGTCATGAGCAGTTTCAGCCAGTTGATTCTTTCGCACCTTGAAAATGTCGACGCGGACACTGCCGCGAAACATTTCGACCGCTTCGACGAGGAATACCTGGAACGCTTCGACGAGCCGACAGTCGCTACGCACTTGCAATGCCTGTCGCAGATTGCACCGACGAATCCGGTTGAAGTGCTGTTGGCCGACGACGGTGATGGACAGGCTCAGTGTACGGTGATCGCCTTCGATCATCCGTTCGAGTTCAGCCTGATCGTCGGCGTGCTCGCGGGCACAGGATTCCGAATCGAAAGTGGCGACGTGTTCACGCTACCGAAGGTCGAAACCGGCGAAGGACAGCGACACGTCAAGCGCGGCCCTGGCGGCAGGCCTGTTCGTCGGCCGACATTCAAACGCACGGCATTGAACCAGAGCGTCATCATTGATCACTTTCAGGGCCGACTGGAACACACCGATTACAACAAATGGGCCGACGACGTGGCGCACCACTTGCAAAGCGTATTGATGTTGTTGGACAAAAATGAAGAGTCGTCGGTCAAGCAAACCAAGCAGCGTGTAAACAAGCTTGTCACAGCGCGCCTATCTACGTTGGAACGCGACCACAAGCCCATGCTATTCCCGGTAAACCTGGATATCGAGCCGGGCGAGTCGTTCACCCGACTGACCATCGACGCCCAGGACACGCCGGCGTTCCTCTATTCACTGAGCACGGCGCTTTCCCTGCGCGGGTTGTCGATCGAACGGGTGGTCATTCGCAGCAAGGGCAATCTGGTGGAGGATCAGATTCACGTCGTCGACGCCAAGGGTAAACCAATCGCCGACCAGCGTGAGTTGGAGCAGATTCGCTTGTCGGTTTTGCTCACCAAACAGTTCACCTATTTCCTTGATAGTTCACCTGATCCGTACACGGCGTTGACACGGTTCGAAAAGATGACCGAGCAGATCACCAACCTGCCGGACCAGGGGCAGTGGTTGGATCTACTGGGCAATCCGCGGGCCATGCAGGAGTTCGCCAAACTGCTCGGCGCTAGTGACTTTCTCTGGGAGGATTTCATTCGTCAGCAGGCGGAGTCGTTGCTGCCGATCTTTAAACCGCATCTGACCGAAGGTAAACGATTCTGCGAGCCGACGGAGACGATTCCGCACCGGCTGGAGCAGGCGTTGCAGGGCGCTGTCGGTTTGGCGGAGCAACAGGATCGACTTAACCGTTTCAAAGACAACGAAACGTTCATGATCGATCTCGATCACATTCTCACGCCCGGCTCAGACTTTCGGGATCTAAGCGAACGGCTGACCTTCCTCGCCGAGAATCTGACTTCCACCGCAGCACAACTCATCTATGACGACTTGGTGCGCGCACATGGCAAACCCCAGAAACCCGACGGGAGCGACGCCCCGTTCGCGCTGTTCGGTCTGGGGAAACTCGGCGGCATCGCGCTTGGTTACGCATCCGATGTCGAATTGCTCTTCGTCTACGACGGCGCAGGCAACACCGGCGGCGGCAAGTACGCATCAATCAGCAATGCAGAGTTCTTCGAACGACTCGTGCAGGAAGCGGCGAAGTTCATCAAGACCAAACGCGCGGGCATCTTCGAGGTCGACCTGCGTCTGCGGCCGCACGGTAACGACGGCCCGCTCGCGTGCAGCTTTGACCAATTCAACAGTTACTACGCACACGATGGTGAAGCGCACCCATTCGAGCGATTGGCACTTGTCCGTCTGCGCTGGATCGGCGGCGACGCTTCACTCGGATACGCCGTCGAACAGCTACGCCACCAGTTCGTGTACGAATTGCCCAACTGGGACATCCCCGAACTATTGCGCATCTGGAAGAAACAACGGCAGGAGAAAAATCAACCGGGCAAACTGAACGCCAAATACAGTCCCGGCGCGCTGGTTGACCTGGAAGGCACGGTGCAACTGCTTCAAGTGCAACACGCACGCAGCGCCCCACAATCGCACACACCCCGGCTCCGCGGTGCGATGGAAGGCTTGCAGCGCGCCAAAGTGCTGACACCGAAGGAATACGCAGAGTTAAGCGGCGCCTATCACTTCCTGCGAAAGCTGATCAATGCCCTGCGCATGCTGCGCGGCAACGCGCAAGACCTGTTCCTGCCGGACCAGACGACCGACGAGTTCACGCATCTCGCACGACGCGTGGGATACGTTGGCAATGGGAGCCTCGGTCCCGCTGAGCAACTGTCACAGGACTTTGAACGCCATACTTCCGCTGTGGCTGCGTTCGTTGAAAAACACTTCGGGGCCGACTCATGACGGATCCCACGAAAGCCAAGCGACAAACCACGGTTTCGGGGACACCCCGGAAACGTAGGACAATCCAGGAAACGCATGACAAGCGCGGCAGCCTGATCCGCGCCGCGCTGTTGTTGGTCTTCCTGCTCATCATCGGCACCATCGGGTTTCTCATCGTCGGCGATCGCACCGTATTTGAAGCCATGTACGCCACGGTCGTCATCCTTACAACAGTGGGCATGAAAGAAGCGTCGATGACGTTTTCTCAGCCTGAACAGGTTTGGTCATTTGTGCTGATGCTCGCGGGCATCTTCACGGCGTTTTACGCCGGTGCGAATCTTGTGGCGTTCTTTGTGGAAGGCGATCTCAACCGCATTCTTGGGAGACGACAATTGAATAAGCAGATCAGCAAACTGAGCAATCACTTCGTCGTCTGCGGCTTCGGCCGCATGGGCAGCGCGCTGTGTGAATCATTGGCCTCGCGAAATGCTGAGTTTGTGCTCATCGAAAACGATCCGGACAAGATCACCGCGGCTGATGACCTAGGCTACCTTTACATTGAAGGTGACGCGATGAACGAGGAAATCCTCGAGCAGGCGAAATTGCGTGACGCCGACGGTCTGGCGACGTGTATCACCACCGATGCCGACAACGTATTCGTCACGCTGATTGCCCGCGAGTTCAACAAGGACATGACAATCATCGCCCGCGCCGAATCGCAAAACACCGAAGCCAAACTGCGACGTGCAGGCGCCGACCGCGTCATCTGCCCGCCGGTCATCAGCGCCCGCAAGGTGACGCAAATGCTGCTGAATCCCGCAGTGGACGAGCTGGTCGACATGGCAGTCACCGGTGAGGATATTGAAGTGTCCAAGCTGCGAATCAGCGAATTACCCGGTACAGCGGGCAAGTCCCTGCGCGATCTCGACCTGCGCAACCGCACGGGCCTGATGGTCGTCGCGATTGTGCGAAACGATGGTACGCGCGACTACAGCCCCGCACCCGACACCGTCTTCCATGAAGACGATCAATGCATCGTGGTTGGAGCCACCGGCGGGGTCAGCCGAATGTTGGAACTGTTCGGCGAACCGTAACTGTCAAAGCCAATCCGGTACATCCCCCACCTCCACGCGAATGCGCGAGCGAATTCCGCCTCGCCCTTTCCAATTCGTTTCGATCACCATCCAGCGCGGCTTCATCGCCGACGCCAGATCATCCGCAATCGCATTGGTCACCGCTTCATAGAAAATCCCCTCGTTGCGGAAGCTCTGGTAATACAACTTGAGGCTCTTCAACTCCACACACAACTGGTCCGGCACGTAACGCAACGTCACCGTGCCGAAGTCCGGATGCCCCGTCTTCGGACACACACTCGTGAACTCATCCGCCACGTGTTCAATCAGGTAATCACGCTGTGGATTGGCGTTGTCGAAACATTCAAGAAGCGATGTGTCGGGCATGTCTGGTTACCGATTCCTTTTCGCAGTGAACGTGGAGCGTCTTATCGGGAAGTCATGAGGCCAGGAGTTTGTGTTTTCAAACATGAACACATCATTTTCAATCCAATCGCCAAACATCATTTTCCTGATTCCTGGCTTCTTTACAGAAAAAGAAAAATCAATGAAATGACTTATCCATATCAACCTTTGCTTTCCGGATCTTGCCTTTCTTGAACTTACTTTTGGCGATCAGGTTTTTCAGGTGTTTGTCGAACGCGGCACGCCTCATCGGAATCTTCACCGGCTCATGAATCAGGCCGCTGTAGAGCATCGCGTTGCCCAGTTCGAGTTCGGCCAGGCCGTCCTGCCCGGAACAGATGAGCGGGGTGACCGGTTTTTGAATTGCTTCGATGAAATTCGCCGTCACCACACGATGGCCCGGATCGTCACCGCCTGTTGCGATAGTGATCTCATCCCTGCCGGGTTGGCCGAACGCTTCGTCGGTTTCTACGCAGTATTGCATGACCGATTCGTGCGTTTGCGTGATCGCCAGCTTGCCGTCTTCCAACACGAGTTTGCCGCGATCGCCGACAATTTCCAGACGATCCGTGCCAGGTGATTCGCCGGTCGTGGTGACAAAAACACCCGTCGCGCCCTTCGGGTGAATCAATCCCTTTTTCTGGCCGTTCCACGTCATGTATGCCGTCACTTCATCTTCAACTTCGATGTGGTGATACTTACCCAGCGACAGAAACGCCCGCACTTCGCTCGGCGAACCAAGCAGCCAGCAGAGCAGATCGAGGTTGTGCGGACACTGGTTGAGCAGCACGCCGCCGCCTTCACCTTTCCACGTCGCCCGCCACTCAGCCTGGTTGTAATAGGCCATCGTCCGGAACCAGTTGGTGACGATCCAGTTGACACGTTGGATGCATCCGAGTTCGCCGTTGTGCAGCGTGCGCCGAATGCGCTGCCAGAGCGGATGGGCGCGAATCTGGAACATTGCCGCGTACACCAGACCAGGATGTTTCGCATGCACCTTTTCCACACGCGCCGCTTCATGCGCCGTCACCGCCACAGGCTTCTCGGTTAGCACGTGCAGCCCCGCCTTCATGCCCGCGATCGATAAATCCGGATGAAAGTAGTGCGGCGTGCAGATCATGATCGCATCGACCGAGCCGGACTTGATCAGCTTCATGCCGTCGGTGAACCCTTCGACGCCGTGCTCCTCAGTGACCAGGTCGAGATTGGCCGAGAAATTGTCCGCCGCGGCGGCAAAAACCAGGCCGGGGATGGTGTTGAAATATCGCATGTGGGCGCGGGCCATGCCGCCGCAACCAATCACGCCCAGTCGAACCTGTTTCATCGATGAACCTCCTGCACGGTGAATCGCGGACCGGGAACCATACCACATAATCTTCGCCCCAGCCGCCACTCATCCGGCAAACACTTTCCTTTTGCTCCAATCCTGCTACCCTTCCCCGACTTTGACGACTCGATGAGCCGACGAAAGGACGGTCGATGCTGCTTCAGAATGTCACCATGGCGCCGCCGGACCCCATCCTGGGGTTGACCGAAGCCTTCAACAATGACGCCAATCCGGACAAAATCAATCTGTCCGTCGGCGTGTTCAAGGACGCCGACGGCCGAACGCCCATCCTGCCAAGCGTCAAGGAGGCCGAACGACGATTGCTCGAAACCGAATCGTCCAAGGGATACAAGCCGATCCCCGGTACAGCCGAGTATCAACAGGCCGTGCAACGCCTTCTGTTCGGCGCCGACAATGAATTGATCGGCAGCGGTAAAGCCGCCACCTGTCATACACCCGGCGGCACCGGCGGGCTCCGCGTCGTCGGCGACTTTCTCAAAAACAACGAACCGAACGCCACCGTCTGGCTCAGCGATCCCACCTGGGCCAACCACAACGCCATCTTCGAAGCGGCCGGCGTCCCCACCAAGGTCTACCCCTACTTCGACCGCCAAACCAACGCGCTCGACTTCGACGCCATATCCGAAGCGATCGACGCCATCCCCGCAGGCGATGTCATCCTGCTGCACGGATGCTGCCACAACCCGACCGGCGTTGACCCGACACCCGAACAGTGGAAGACGATCGGCAAACACCTCGCCGCCAAAGAGGTGATCCCCCTGCTCGACTTCGCCTACCAGGGTTTCGCCAACGGCATCCGCGACGACGCTGCCGGCATGCGGGCGCTGCTCGCCCAGTGCCCCGAGGTGTTGATCTGTTCCAGCTTCAGCAAAAACTTCGGGCTTTATTGTGAACGCACCGGTGCTTTTACCGTCGTCACTGAATCGACTGACATCACCGCGAACGTTTTCAGCCAGGTCAAGGCGTGCATCCGCCGTAACTATTCCAATCCGCCGGCGCATGGTGGCGCGGTCGTCAGCACCATTCTCGACGACGACGAACTGCGCGAGCAATGGGAAAAAGAACTCGCCACCATGCGCGAACGCATCAACACCATGCGACAACGCTTTGTCGACGCACTCAACGCCAAGGATGTGCAACTGTCGACCGCCGGCAACGACTTTATCGTCCAGCAACGCGGCATGTTCAGCTTCTCCCGCCTGACCCGTGAACAGGTTGACACCCTTCGTGAGAAGTTCGCCGTCTACATCGTCGGGTCCGGCCGCATCAACGTCGCCGGCATGACCGAAACCAACATCCCCCGCATCGTCGACGCCATCGCCGGCGTCATGACGTGACCTCCAACCTGATCGATCGAGACAATCTTGGTGGAGCTTACGTTCCTCTTTTGACCCCGCACAAACTCGCCCTCTACAATCACGCCATGACCAACGACAATATTCCCAACACGCTGGATGATCTTTCGGCGCGGATCTTAACCATCCGCGACTCTCTTTAACTACGACGACAAGAAAAAAGAGTTTGGCGGGCTCGAAGAGAAAATGAACGCGCCCGACTTTTGGGACAACCCCGAAGCCGCCAACAAAGTCGTCACCCAACTCAAAGGCATCAAGAGCATCCTCGAGCCCGTCGATGAAGCGGACGCCGCGATCGAAGACGCCCGAATCCTCTGGGAGATGGCCGAAGAAGCCGACGACGACGACACGCGCAACGAAGTCGACGAACAGGTCACCCAACTGGACAAGAAGCTCAGCCAGATTGAAAAGATCTCGCTGCTGTCCGGCAAGTACGACAGCCGAAACTGCATCCTTTCCATCTACGCCCGAGAAGGCGGCACCGAAGCCCAGGACTGGACCGAAATGATGATGCGCATGTACCTGCGCTACTGCGAGTCCATGGGCTGGGACGTCACTGAACTCGACAAAACCTACGGCGAAGAGGCCGGCCTCAAAGACGTCACGCTCTACATCAAAGCCCCGTTCGCGTACGGCTACCTTTCCGCCGAGCGCGGCGTGCACCGATTGGCGCGCGTGTCGCCCTTCAACGCACAGGGCAAACGCCAGACCAGCTTCGCCGCTGTTGACGTCGTGCCGGAATTCGATGACGACGGCGACGTTGAGATCGATGAAAGCAAGATGGAACTGACGCCGTTCGCCCGCTCGTCCGGTCCGGGCGGCCAAAACGTCAACAAGCTCGCCACTGCCGTACGCATTGTGTATGAATACGACAAGCAGAACACCATCACGGTGGTCTGCTCGGCCGAGCGTAAGCTGGAACAGAACAAACGCCGTGCCCTGGCGATCCTCAAAGGCAAAATCGAACTGCTCGAAGAAGAACGCCGCGCCGCCGAGATGGACAAAGCCACCGGCGGTAAACTCGACATGGGCTGGGGTACGCAGATTCGCAGCTACGTGTTCTACGACAACCGCGTCAAGGACATCCGCACGGGCTTTGAAATGGGCAACCCGCAACGCGTGCTCGACGGTGAAATCCAGGGGTTCATTGATGCCGAGCTTCAGCGGCGCGCGAAGGCGAGTTAGTGTGGTTGTTCTGTCTACAATCTTCTCATGGCGAAGAAGCAAACCAAAAAGCAAACCCGACGCCGCAAACCGACGCAGAAGAAGCTCGATCATGCCGCCGCGGTGTACGCCGAGCTTGAACGGCTCTATCCCGATGCCCATTGCGCCCTGATTCATAAAGGCCCATTCCAACTGTTGATCGCCACGATTCTTTCCGCCCAGTGCACCGATGAACGCGTCAACATGGTCACGCCCGGTTTGTTCAAGAAGTTCAAGACTCCCAAAGCCTTTGTTGCCGCCACGCAGGATGAAATCGAACAGATCATTCGTTCCACCGGTTTCTATCGCAACAAGGCAAAGTCGATCAAAGGCGCGTCGCAGAAGATCGTCGACGAGCATAACGGGAAAGTACCCGACACCATGGAGCAACTGCTCGAACTGCCCGGCGTCGCACGTAAAACCGCCAACGTCGTACTCGGTAATGCATTCGGCAAGAACGAAGGCGTCGTCGTCGACACCCACGTCGGCCGACTCAGCGTTCGCCTCGGCCTGACCAAGCACACCGACCCGAAAAAGGTCGAGCAGGATCTGATCGCACTCTTCCCGCGCGACACGTGGACCATGCTGTCGCACCTGCTCATCTTCCACGGCCGACAGGTCTGCAACGCCCGCAAACCGAAGTGTGATGGTTGCACATTGGCTGATATCTGTCCCAAAGTGAACATCCCCAAGAAGTCATAGCCGCGCACGGCGAAACGATCACGCTGACGCTTTGAGACATTGCTCCAGATAGGATCGCGACTTGTTGATCGCCGCGGTGATTTCCTTCGCCGTCGGAAGAATCGGAATGCCGCGCGGCACCGGGTGCATGAAAATCTCGAAGAATCCCTTGAATTTCACCTTCCGCAACGCCGCGAGGATCGGCTTGTAATCCAACGAACCAAACCCCGGCATCTGTTGCATCTCAATCTCCTTCGGCGACTTCTTGCGAATTCCCTCGCTGTGCTCCTGCCCGTACATGAACGGCAGGTTGTCCGCCCCAAGGTCTTCAATCAACTTGGGAATCTCCGACACAAACTTGTGCAAATGATGCGGCGCGAACGCGACGCCCAAGTGCTTGCTCTTGTTGAATTCCGCGAAGTAACGCAGCGAATCCGGGTGATACAGCAATTGCTTGTCATGGTTTTCCACGGCGATGGTCACACCGACTTCTTCAGCCTTGGCGACGTGCGGCTTCATCTTCTCAAGGAATCCCTTCACAGCCTTCTTCGCTTCGGCGCCTTTGGGTTCACTCGGCCGCGTGGTGCCGCAAAGGACGACTTTGCCGCCGAGCTGTTTGCACGCCTTCATTTCATCCTGCAAACGAAACGGACCAAGCGGATAGCGTGTCAACACGCCAAGCTGCACACCGTGTTCCTTCAACATCGCGGCGAACTTCTCACGACCCATCTTGTCCAACTGTTCCCGCTGATCTCCGTGCGGCAGACACCAGATGTCAATCGCCGACGCGCCGGTCTTCTTCACCTCCGGAAGAATCGTTTCCAGCGACATCTTGCCGTACATCGCTGACGACAAGATATAGTTGAGTTGGAAAGACGACTCCGCCGCGCGGTCGCCAACCGACGCCGACGCCAATCCCAAAGCCCCTGCTGCCATCCCGCGGTGAAAGTCACGGCGTGTCATGTTTTGAGTCGTTTCGTTGTTCATGTTCTCGCCTAAATTGAATTCCTGCATTCCTGGCTTCCTCATAAAAACTACGCAGGCTTCCGTTTCTTCCGCGTGTAGCGATTCACCACATCCTCCAGCTGCTTATGTATCGCGCGCTGTTCGGTCGTCAGTTTGGAAATATCCAGCGGGTTCTTTTCCCACTTGTCGTTCTTACGATCGAAGAAGCGGCCGTCGAGGTACAGTTTGTAATCCTTGCTGCGGGCGAATTCACCGCCGCCCTTTTCGCCGACTTTGCCGTTGCGGTAATACCAGCAGTAGCTCCAATACCGCGGCGTACCTTTCTGACCGAGCAGTTGCGGCGCGAAACTGATGCCATCGATGCGCAACTTCTTCGGCACTTCCGCGCCGGCAAACGACGCAAGCGTCGGTAGAAAATCGCTGAAGTCGATCAGGTCTTCACACACCTGACCTGCTTTGATCTTGCCCGGCCAGTGCGCGATCAACGGCACGTGCGTGCCGTTGAACGTCGTCTTGCCTTTGCCGCCGGGCAGTGCTTCGCCGTTGAATTTGGACGTGATGCCGGTGTACGTACCGTTGTCGCCGGTGAAGATGAGTAGTGTGTTGTCGCGCAAGCCGGCTTCCACGAGCTTCTTTTCAAGCTTGCCGACCATCTTGTCGGTGTACGTCACCATGTGCGAAAAGAACTTCGGATGCACACCCTTACCGCTCTTCTCCGCTTTGTCGTTCACACGCGCTTTCGGATCCCACTCCTTCGAATCGGGCGTCGGCTCGAACGGCCAGTGCGGCAACATCATTGGGTAGTAAACAAAGAAGGGCTTGTCGCCGTCCTTGTGACGCTCAATGAAATCACACGCATAGTCGGTAACGATGTCCGGGCCATATTCACCGTTTTTGAAATCAACCTCTTTGCCGTTGATCTCCAATCCGGGATTCGGGAAACGGTTCGGCCGACGCGTCAGTTGCCACAGGCAGTATTCATCAAACCCAAACCGCTTCGGCCCTTCGAAACCGCCCTTGAGTTGCCACTTGCCGACCACGCACGTCGCGTAACCGGCGTCTTTGAGAATGTGCGCAAACGTGATCGCCGTGGGATCAAGCAAACCGAAGCGAAGGTAATTCCGACTGTTGTAAATCCCGGTCATGATCTGCACCCGTGACGGCGTACAGATCGGCTGCGAATGACAATGCGTGAACCGCATCCCCTCCTTCGAAAGCCGATCCAACACCGGCGTCTTGTACTGCGAATCCCCATTCGCGCCAACACACTCAAAACCCATGTCGTCCGCCATGATGAGAACGATGTTCGGCCGCTTCTTCGCACTCGCCGGTTTGGCAGCGTTCTGCGCCCCATTCGCGGCTGAGCCCAACCATCCCAACATCAGAAAAAGAACGATTAGCAGGCAGCGACGTGTCATCGGATTCCTCGCAGAAAAACAGAAGTTGAAAAGCCCGCCGATTTTAACGCCACGGCGATCGCCATCATCCAAGGCCCCCCACCCGACAACGACAGGCGCCCGACGAACGCGCGCACAGGCTTCGTCCTTTCCCCGCGGACAAACACGCATGTCCGGACACAGGGGGCCACCCCAATCCCCAAAAACCACCTCAAGTCTTTGTTGCTCATAAGGTTAACTCCATGTCCGGCCAAAATGTCCGGACGTCCGGGCCTCGATTCCTGCTCAAAAACGCCGATTCCCATGTCCGGATTGATGTCCGGAACGTGTCCGGACATGTCCGGACATGTCCGGCGGACATGGTTGTTCGACATCGGTGCGCATCAATGTCGTCACCGTCACGCGCACCGGCTTCGTCGTTTCCAGACAAGTGGACTGAGGTTGGCATGCACCAGCAACGATGTGTCCGTCCTCCATTCGATATGGGCGCGCGCTGGAATCGCGCCGAGCACCGTATGATACCCGATATCCAAACAAAACACAAAATAAGCGCCACCATTCAACCTTGCCTGGACCAAACCAATCATGCCGAAATGGAATGCGATGCCCTCGCCGGGCGGGCCTTCTCAATCGCCGAAGCGGCTCGGACATCGCAGCCGAACGTCAACGTGTATCGCCCGCGATCACACATTCCGCGCGCACCAATCACCTGCGCGGGCGAGCCGAGTAGATCCGACCCGGCCCAAACAAAAATGAATCCCAAAGTGCCAGACACGCCCGCGCAAACCCGAACCTACGAAGCCGCCTTTATCAGGACTAAAATAATCCGTGGCGAGGCCGACCCTTATCCATCGCGCGATATGGCCAGAACTTGATCGTCAGAAAGTGATCTAATCCATGGGTCAATACACAACGGAGACTCAATATGAGTGAATCACTCGTATCCACTACGTTTCCGGTCTCTGATGTTTCTGTGGCAATTGAACCACTCCCTGAGTTGCCCTATCACGAAGCGGTTACTGACTTTCTTTGCGGACCGGTCGAATCTTGCTCCCGATATCACGGGCAACTCGTAGCAAACGTGGTTTCGCATCCATTGATTGCGGCACTGCACGGAGCCTTCACGACGCATCGACCCATCACCTTGTCGCCCGACATCGTTTGGCTGACGATTACGCAGGGCCTTGCCATTCACATAAATCAAAACGCCGAATCTCAACGTCAACAATTCGTGTCGAACGATGGTAAATTAACCATCCAGATTCGTCGAGATGATTTCGTCAAGGGTTCTCCTGAGAACCCGTAGCCCGACGTGTTTTCAGCGTTTTCTGAAGAGATTCGCGAACACATCGGCGACACGTACGACCTGATTGTGGCCAATTTCTCCACGACCGATGCAGTGGAACGGGCGGCTTCAGAAGTCGTTCTATTGGATTCGATGCAACCGTATTTTGAATACGAATTAGACACGTTGTGCGGAATTCCAGCAATCACACTTGAAGGGACAATTACCGACTGGGAATCCGTTGCGTCCCGTACGGAGGAATTCTCACGTTTCGGACTGGATTGGTGGATCAAGTCACTGCGGCCTGTCCTCAAACAATTCGTTGATGCTGCCGCCGGTATCGTAGACCAGGATTTCTGGGATTCAATCTACAAATACCATGGATCTCAAGGCAGCGGATCTCCATACGTATCTGGATGGGTAAGCACGCTATTTCCATACCTTCAAGGCTGGTCAAGAACCTTCAAACGCAGCCAGTGGATAGATACTGCGCCATCACACCATGGTCCTTCACGCGAAGCGTTTCCAAACGCAGCATCCAAAGCTCCGTTTAAGTGGATCATTGGCGTTCCCCCGAATACAACAACATACGAAATGGACTTTATCGGTGGGTTAATTGGTGTCGCCCAATGCCAGGAGACATTCACCCTTCGCCCCGAGATTGGCTGGGCGGTTCGAGAATCAAGTGCAATCAAGGCGGAGGATGGCGAGCATCCGCTGCGAGAACGAAGAAATTTGGTATCACTGCTATAGCATGTCGTCTCAAACATCAGGTCATCGATCTGACAATCATTAACACAGGACCACGTAGCGTGTCAGATCAATGACTTGACCTACGAGACTGTCACAAAGAGTAAGATGAGCTGTGGCGATGGCAAGTCTTACCACCGCAAATCGCCGTATCGTGTGATCCAAGTTCCAAGTTCGTAGGGAAGCCATCTGGCATGAGCAAGATTTTCATATCCTACAGACGCGCTGACTCAAGCTCATTCACACAAAAACTCTACGCGTATTTGGCGCCGTATTATTACGAGGACGAACTTTTTGTTGATGTTGATCACATTCCCCGAAGCATGGCATTCAACGACGTGATACTGGACGCCCTCGAACAAACACATTTGATGCTCGTGATCATCGGCAGGAAATGGCTCTCAATCAAAACCGGAAGTGGCAGAAGGCGTCTCAGTCAGCCCAATGATTATGTGCGTATGGAGGTCGCATACGCGCTGGACCACGACATCCCCATTATCCCGGTTTTCCTCAATGGGGTCGAACCGCCAACGAAGTCAAGTCTTCCGCCGTCACTCGCTTGTCTTTCCGGAATACATGGAATTGAAGTCGACGAGAAGCGTGGATTGTCTCAATCCTTCCGGGAAATCCACGATGAAATCGATCAGTTCCTGACCATTGAGCAGCAACAGGCATATGACATCTTTGAGGAAAACCCAAGATTCTACTTCAATGCCGCACGAATAGGCGCTATCGCTGAAGAAAACGACATTGAACCTCTCAATTCCGTCCATGTCGATGACATTGAAGAAATGCTTGAAGACATGTGGGAAGGTGATCTATTAATCCATCGTTATGGAGAATCCGGCTCAAACCAATACATCTACAACGGGTAATGTTGTCCAGTAAGTACGGAAAGATAAACGAAGCGCTTCGCGCCACGCTACGGAACGTCTCCGCAAGTTCACTCTCTCTCTCACGAACCCTCTTCAATCTCATCGTAATCAAGCCCCGCAGGCACGATGAGATGGATGTCGTCTTCGTTGTCTCGGCCGAATGACTTGCCGTTGTCGTCCTTGCGGTTGCGACCGACGGCGTAGAGGAGATAGCCTTGTTTGGTGCGGCGGTAGCGGATGGGTTTGTTGTTTTTCGAGTAGAAATCTTTGGGGATTGAAGGCAGGTGGAGGGGGACGAGTTCTTCCAATGATTTGGGGTATCGGCCGTGCCTGAGGCGGTGGTGTTCGAGGGCAAAGGTGACGCCGACCATCGTGTGAAGCATTTCGGATCTGAACCAGACACCCTGCCCCGTCCACGGGCCCCTCACCATGACCTGTTCGATGAAATTCCCGAACGCGGTGGTCATGTGCGTGCTGATCTGCTCATCGGTCGCGTCTTCAGGCAGCGCGAACCAGTAAAACATCTCCTTGCTCAGTTTGTATTCATTCGTGGGGTTATCCCACGGTTGCCCATCGTCCCAGGTTTTGACGGCGTTCAGCCAGACTTCATAGTCGCGGAAATTGCACTGATCCATCATCCGGTCGTAGTGCCCGTTGAGGCGTTGGAGCACCTGATTCATGTCGACGTATTTGAAGACGGCGGCTCGAAACAAGGCCATGCCATTGGGGCGAAGCACATCGTCACGCAGCAGAAAGATCGTGGACAGACAGGCGATGCGTTCGCCGCGGTTGTGCACCTCGCGCGCCGTCGGAATAGCCGGGAGGGAACGGAACTGTCGCTGGTAATTCCATAGATCCTGTTGCACGTGATTGCCGTGGGAAAGGAACGCAAGCACGGCGTGATCGGCTATGGCGCGCATGGACACGGCATCCAACAAGGCAAAGACGTAGGGTTGCTGCGCGCGGAGGGCGCTGAGTTTGTAGACAGCCATCAGATCATCCCAGCCTTCGGCCGCGCGGTTTGTCGCCAGGCGATGCATCGCCCGAGCGCAAAAAGAACGGGCGAGTTCACGCCAGTTGATTTCGGTCCCGGACCTGGCTTCGGTGATCGCGTCCCATTGGCTCTGGCCGGACAGTCTGACCAACGGCAAGTAGAAACGCGAGCGGTCGGCCGCTTGCTTGATCAATGTCAACGCCGGTGCATTCCTTTCCAGGAAATTCGCAAGGCGCGGGTAATCCTTCGCCGTCCATGGTTTTGTGGTCGCTTCGACCAGTTCGTCCTCGAATTCCCCGTAACCGGGATGGTATTTGCGGCGAACGACGGGATTATCATCCGAGATGATGATCGCCCCGCCTTTCTCGATCACGTTGGTTTCAATGACTTCGACCTTGTCCGGCTCGGTCTCGATTAGAAACGCGTGGGTGTCGGCAAAGTACACGCCGTCTGCCGGCAACGACTTCATGCCCAGCCGATCCATCACAATGGCGCGAGCGCGGGCCGAGATCACTTCGGGGCCGACCGCTTTGAGGATAAGGTTGAATGCATTGTTCTGCGGGGTGACGCCCCGGCGCATGTCGGCGTCGAAGGCGGCAACGAAGTCGAATCGGTGACGATTCAGGACCGGTCCTTCGAAGAACGTGGTGGACCGCGACACGCGCAGCGGGATAGCCGACTCCCATGCTTCGGCGATCGTGATAACGCGCTTGCCGGTTGGCTGTGTTGCGTTCGGCGTGTTTTCTCCCAGTTGCTGATTCGCTGGCAGGTCAGTCTTCGCAGATGAGTCGTCGTCCGACCCGCTGCAACCGAACAGCAGTATGCCGACTATGAGCAACACAGCGCACAACGCTCGAATAATTCGATCCGGACCGGTCATGATGCAACTCCGGCAACATGGGAATTGGTTGCATCATGGTAACAGGTGGTAGTGCGATCCTGAGGATGATGACTGGTGCGTTTAGGTACCGCCTGCAGCGAGATCGGTCGGGTTGAGCGTCGCGATTAATCCACACTTGAACCGTCCGTATGTGGCAAATAATTCCGGAGCAATGTCGTGTAATCATTTCTTCAAAAATCCAATCGTTGATATGGTTTTGTATAGACATTGTTGCTGCACCCTGCAGACCGCCGGGCATGGTGGATGTTCCAGATTGAACGGCGACCCCACCTTGTTGAAGGAGTTGACATGAAAAACCACACGCTATTCTCTCTCTTGGCTGTTATGTGCGCACTGTTTGCCGGCCAGTCGGCGTACGGTGTGAATGTGTTCTGGATTCAGGATCAGTCGAATCCAAATGACAACGCACGCGACTATGGTTCGGCGTCCGCACCTCTCAGCTTTTTTGACCCCGACAAGTGGTTCCTGGATTCGCCGGGTCAAAACAACTTTCATACGAACCCGTTGAACGGCGTGCCCACGGATGGTGATGACATCATCATGCAGCGATCCTGCTGCAATCCGGAACCGTTTGTTGATATCAACAACGGTGGCGCCGGCGTGAACTTCGGAAACTCCTCATTCCGATTTGACGCCAAAACGAACCTGCTCGACAGCAGTGCCGGTGACCTGACAAACGTCGGCGGCGGCAGTTACAACTTCGCCCTGGTGGACGACGGCATTGTCGCGGACACCATCGCCTTTAACGGCGCGGGCGGCGCGGCGAACGATGTGTTTGTACCCGTTACAGCCAACACGTTCACTTCGAATCGCCACGGTGCGAAATTCTTTGTGCCATTCGACGTGGATGAAATTCTCTCGCGCAGCGCGCACCAGGAACGCTGGGAGTTCCACGTCAGTCCGATCGACAAGATCACGCATGTCGAACTGAACGAAAACCGCGGCCCCGATGGCGGCAACATTGACGGCCAGGGGTTTCAAGTCTTCGCGGACATGGAAGTGGAAACGATGGACCAGATCTGGATGCGCTTGAGGGTCGGCAGCGGTGCGGTGTTGGCCGTCGATGAACTCAACTATTCCGATTACACCAACAAGTCGAGCAACAACGCGATCAATCCCATCCTGCTCGAAGGTGACTTGTTGGTGGAGACGTTCAACATTTTGATTCGCGATGACAACAACAACGTCGTCAACGAGTTTGAACTGGCGCCGGGAACGTACAACGCCAACGACCTGGCGTTCCTCTCCGGCGACGGCACATTGACCATCGGCCGCCTGCCAGGCAACAGCGTACCTGAGCCGACCACGGCCATGCTGTCCCTGCTCGCTTTCAGCGCCATCGCCACGCGCCGACGCAAACGCGGCGAACCCGTGATGGCGTAAGCACAAGCCAACCACGCGTGACGATCAATGACCCCGCAGGTGGAATATGATTTCGCCTGCGGGTTTTTTGTGAACACACGGTATTCAGTAACCGTCCACCGGCTTGGCATTCGGTCATCAAAGATAGCGGCAGCGCCGCGCCTGGCACTACCCCAGGTCATGACCGATTCAGGGTTCATTCGACATTCAAACTCGTCACGCGATACAACTGCGGCGCCTCACTCAACCCACGCGGTGTGATCATCATCCGGTCCAGCGGCGGCGGGCCGCCTTCGAGTTGGCGGATGGTTTGTTCGTAAGGTTGCCAGTTCAGGTCGTCGAGGCGGACCAAGTCGCCCATGGGTTGACCGGTGACGTCGTGGAAGGCTTTGTAGATCAGTTCCGAGCAGTAAATCTTTTCGTCGTCCATTTCGTACTTTGCGTCGTAAGGCAAACCCACGCGCGTTCTGACGGCGGCAAGGATGTCATTGATCTGCGCATCGTGCGGCTGCTTCCAGCGATACACCGCAAACTGATGGCGACGCGTGCGTTTCCAGAACGTATCGAGCGGCACGTGCTGCACCGAGCCATAGGCTTCGTAGACGACCCATTGGTCACGTTCCCGCGCGACGATGCCGCAGTGCGACCACGGGCTGTGCGTGGAGCCTTCGATAGCATTGGTCAATGCGCCATGTGGCAATGATTGGAAGAGGACGTCGCCTTCCTGGGGTGAATAGGTCCAGTACCAGATGTGGGGGCGGATGAAGAGCCAGCCGAAGATGAGAAGGACGGCGATGACCGGCAGGACGATCAGCAGGAAGAATGGGCGGCGCGAGGATGGAGTGGCGCGGTTTTGATTGCGCTGCGGCGGATTACCTATTGAGGCAGGCATGCGGCATTGTAGGAGGACTACTTTGCCTTCGGCCAAGTAATGACACCCGACCCATTACGGGTAATTCCATGTAGTGTCGAAATTCTGCTCACCCCCACTACGTTGCTGCGCTGACATCGTGGCAAGAACCAAGCCCTGAATGGCTCCTGTAAAAACCCACGCTTCCGACTCGAGTATTGTACTGCGTTCAAACGCTTGGAATTCTGCCGGTTCACGTGACGCAGATGAAAGATCAGGCCAATGTAGAACAAGATGACCTATTTCATGCAACAGCAGTCGTTGTATTACCATTCGGTGGTATTCTGATGGTACCAGTTGTTTGATGTAAGCAATGTCAATAACCAGGATGACGTTATCTTTTCGTTTACACAACCATGATGCGGCACGAGGAAGTGAAGTATCACCAGGTAATTGAGGCGAAAGATCCTCAAATACGACCAACCCAATTCTTCCAGTGAACAATTGACAACAGAATTCAAAAAACTTGAGCGGAAGAGGGGGGATGATTGATTTACTATTCAGTGTTGTAAAAAGTTCATCTGACAAGTGAACATCCAAAAATGCGCCCCACAAATCATTGGCAAGTACTGTTATTTCACTCATCTTCGTGGAAGAGAGTTTAACAACACTCGAGGAGTTATCTTGCGCATCACTCATTCACTAATTGGGGGTTCGACTTTGCCCACGGTGGTCACTGAAAATCTCGTCAAAAGCTTGAAGCCTTAAATACAGGCGAACACCATCACGTGTACAAAAATTGTTTCCTCCGCATGCGGCAACCGGACCGACATCTTCCTGCACCATCTCCTGCTCAAGTTCCAAAAGGTCAGAATTGGATAATACTGGATTCGGAAGGACTCTTGAAAGAGGCACCTCTAATAGTAATAGCAAACTCATGGCATCCGAGGAAGAAACAGTCAACGGAACATCTACGTTCTCTATCTGTTCCAGTAATGAGTGTTCGTCCACGCCTATTGTGTGCAAACTCCTTCGCAGTTCGGTTCGGGTCAGACCCAATCGTATCCGTGCTTGTTTTGTGGAGAGTGCTAGATTTAGACGAACCTGCTCATAGCCTCCAAAAAATTTCAGCTTGTTGCTTTTGGACATGAGCGACTCTCCATTAAGTTCCGATGTAATTTCGCTAACCGACGCTTAATTATACAGTCACAATCAAACAGGCGAAGTGGTATTCGCTGAATTCATCCGCCCATTCACCC
>JANQKH010000694.1 GCA_028281215.1 Phycisphaeraceae bacterium
GTCAATGTCACCTGATTCACCGGCCCTTCGATCTGCTTCTTGTCCTGGTAAAGATGATTGTTGTAAATGTCCCATTTCTTCAACTTCCAGATCTTGTCGAGGTCCGGCGTGTTGTTGCCCCAACCTTTGGTTCGCGCCATGTCGTTCGAGTATGGCAGACCAAAGTAATGATCAAAACCCTGAGCCGTGGGCAATGTCTGCGGCTTGTCGCCCAGGTGCCACTTGCCGATGCACATCGTTGCATAACCCTTCGTCTTCAAAAGGTCGGCGATCGTTACTTCGTTCGGATGCAACCCCACATTCGAGCGAGGCCCCAGCACGCCCGGCATGCCTAGCCGCGGCTGATAGCAACCGGTCATCAGCGACGCCCGCGACGCCGAGCACACGCAGTACGCCGAGTAAAACGACGTGAATTTCATGCCGTCCTTTGCAAGACTGTCAATGTGCGGTGTCTTGATGTTCGGGGATCCGAAACAACCCAGATCCTGATAACCCTGATCGTCGGCAAAGACCAGAATGATGTTCGGCGTCGACGCCGCGCATACCGGTGACGCGCCCAACCTGCCAACAACCGCAAACAAAAGAGCAACGATAAAACAACGCATCAACATGACAAGCCTCGCGGAAAGGTGAATAGATGAATCAGACGAGCGAACGATTGTATCGGGCGGGTGGATAGTGCAGCATCGCCGTCCGAAAGCCGCGACGTGTTGTCGCGGGCATTGCTTGAGGAACTCGAACTGTTCCGTTCCCCCGTCAATACCCGCAACAGCACGCTGCAACTCACGGAGGATCGATAGGTGTCAACCCGACTCGCACCATCATCGAACAAACGGCGCGCACAACCATTGCATGTCCGGACATGGGGGTACCCTAAACTTACCAAAAATACACTTAAGTGATTCATTGTTAATAGTTTATGATGATGTCCGGTCATAATGTCCGGACGTCCGGACCCCATTTTTCGCCCAAAAACGCCGGTTTCGATGTCCGGAATCATGTCCGGAACGTGTCCGGGCATGTCCGGCGGACATGGATTGACGACGTCTGTGCGCACAAACATGCGCACGTTGACATTCGGTAAAGCTGGATCGATCACCAACCTGCACAAAACATGGAATTTCGCCAGGGTTCGGATCAAGAAATGGTCCTCCGATTGATATGCCGACGCCGATGGCGCGGAACAAGCCATTCTACCACAAATCCAAACAAAATGCGAGTATGAATTCCAGCCGAGTGGCGAGCGCCCTCAATCAGCTCGAAGTGCCAACAAGGGAATTCCCTTCGATTACGCAATCACACATTACGCTATTGACCATGCACACCTGGGTCGCACTTCTTCGCGGCATTAATGTTGGCGGCAAACACATTCTGCCCATGAAGGAATTGGTGCGCGATTTGGGATCGCTCAAATTGCGGAACGTCAAGACCTATATCCAAAGCGGCAACGTGGTCTTTCAATCGACACGAACCCTTTCAGCCACGTTCGCAGACCAGATTGCCGCGCTGATCGAAAAGCGCCACGGGTTCAAGCCGCGCGTGTTGATCATCGGTGCGGATGACTTCCTCAGTGCGCTGGACGCCAATCCGTTTCCGGAGGCCGAATCGGAGCCCAAGACATTGAACTTATTTTTCCTGTCCTCAATTGCGTTGGAACCAGACATTGAATCGTTGAACACCGCCAAATCACCTACCGAAAGCTTTAAACTCACGGATCATGTGTTATTTCTGCACACACCGAGCGGTTTCGGGAAATCCAAATTGGCGGAAAAGGTGGAGCGGTTTCTCGGCGTGGCTGCGACCGCTCGCAATTGGCGGACAGTTCAGAAGCTGGCAGAAATGATCAAAGCCATGTGAAGCGCGTCCGGTTGCAAAAAGGTTTTGTGCTATGTTGAACCGCTTCTTCAATAGTTGTTTCACTCTATCCGCCGACGAATCCTTGGTTTCTCCGTTGCGCCGGGTCTTGATGGAAGTATTCCTTTAACACGTCGTACAGGTCCGGATGGTTCTCGCGGAGTTGCTTCGGTTTTTCGAAGAAGCATTCGACGGCGCAGGCGAAGAACTCAGCTTCGTTGGTGGAGCCGTACTTGTCGAGCAGGGTGGCCTTTCGGCGTTCGGTTTTATCGCGCAGTTCATTGAACTCGCGTGACATGACGGCAATCCAATGCTTGTATTGCTCCCGCCGTTGCAACTGCGGCGTGCCGTCGGAGAGGTCGTCGGCCATGTCGAGTTTGTGGGCGAACTCGTGGAGGACGAGGTTGCGGCCGTCGTCTTCGTTGCGCCCGCCGGCCAGCGCCGACGCCCATGAAAGCAAAACCGGTCCGCGGTAGTACGCCTGCCCAAGCACCTGCGGCGGGCCGTCGACAATGCCGTTGGCACGATGTCGTTCGTGCAGGGCGCGATAGTCGGTTGGATGGAGAATGATCTCGCTGGTTTGTGGGAAGTAGTCGTGTTCGAGGCGGAGCAGGAGCAGGGCGGCCTGCGCCGCGACGGTGACTTTCATTTCATCGGTGACCGTGAGGTCGCCCACGCCGATCCATGTTTTTTCGTGGACGAGAATGCGCACAATGTCGCGCAACACAGCTTGTTCCGCTTCGTCCAATTGCGCGACGTGGTTCACGTTGCGCTTGATGACCGCCTGCCAATCATCAGGAAAAGGCTCGGCGAGCAGCTTGCGCCGGCGGCGTTTGCGAAACCAGGAAAAGATCATGGCGTGCGTTTGAAACTCGCATAGATGCTGCGGTCGAACTGTTTCCAGAGTTGTATGTCAAGTGCATTCACCGTTCTGGAATAAGCCGGCTGATCGACCACGTTTTCGTTTTCATCGGGATCGTTCTGGTGGTCGTACAACTCAAGGGCCACCGTCTTCTGGGTCTCCTTGTTGACCCAGGCCACGTACCGGTAGCGATCGGTGCGCATCGCGTAGCCCATGTGTTGTTTGTTCTGGTGCCGTCGGTGGAACTGGCTGAATGCAGCGTCTTTCACAGTCGCTTTCGGATCGTTGAGGACAGGCTTGAGGCTTTTGCCTTCGAGGAACTCGGGAACGGGAAGCTTGGCAAGATCGCATAGGGTTGGGTAGATGTCGAGGAACTCGGTGAGGCTGCGCGTCTGCTCGCCGTTGGCTTTGGCGTGAGGCGCGCGGATGATCAATGGTGCGCGGGTGTCGATTTCAAAATTGGTCTGTTTGCACCAGCCGTTGTGTTCACCGAGTTTCCAGCCGTGGTCGGACCAGAGGACGACGATGGTGTTGGCGTCGAGGTTGAGTTGTTTGAGTTGATCGAGGATACGACCGACCTGCGCATCGATGAGCGAGATGGATGCGTAGTAACCATGGATGAGTTCGCGTTGCTGTTCTACCGAAAGTGATGCATCGAACGGCGACGGCGCTTTCAGGTAATCCATGTAGTCCTGGAGTTCATAGAAACCCCCGCGCGAGCGATCGCCGAACGCGACGGCCGGCATGTTTTTGGGGAAGAACTGATTTTTTGCCAGCGGGATCTTGTTGCGTTCGTACATCTCCCAATACTTCCGCGGCACGACGAAGGGCAAATGCGGTCGGACAAAACCGGCAGCCAGAAAAAACGGTTGATCTTTCTTCGCCAATCGCTTCATCGCTGCGATCGCCTGGTCGGCGATGGCGCCGTCGATGTGCTTGCTGTCTTCAAGGTCGATGATCTCCGTCGCCGCCGCACGCACACGGCGAATTTTCTGCGGCGGATAACCGTCCTTCTGCATCTGCTTGCGAAACGCCGTGTGCTTCTTCCGGGCA
>JANQKH010000704.1 GCA_028281215.1 Phycisphaeraceae bacterium
TTTAGGTATACGCTCCAAAACCGAAGAACCAATGCTTCTTGGCGAAGCGGTACATCCAGTGTTCTTCTGGTATTTCGTTGCCGGGGTTGTGTTGGCTCGGCAGTGGTCGCAACGCTTCCAACTCACGCATGCCCGCGCCTTCTTCGCGGTGTGTTGAATCAGTCGCGCCGTGTTTGAGGATCACATCCCGCAACACGTCCGGGCGATCAAGCACGACACAACCACGCGTGGCCTTCGCTGCTTCCTTGCGGAAGTCGTCAAGGTATTCGCTGTTGGTGATCGTGTCGTACAGGCTGTCGTTGTCGTGGATTGTTTCTTTAGTGAACTGAATGATCGGGCAGGGTTCGATTTCGCCCCACGGGTTGATGTGGTGGCTTACACCTGTCGCGGCGGGACAAAGGGCCTGCCCCTTGTCGTCAAAGTAGGCGTCGACGATGCCAATCGGTTTCTTCGCTCGCATGCTGGTGACGAACTTGCGCAGTTGCAGCCCCTGTTCGGCGGTGAGGGCGAGGTCGGGGCATGGATCGGCGCCCATCGGCCGGTACACATGGAACCAGCAATAGTGCACGCCCATCTCAATCAGTCGATCGAGCCAGGCCTCGTTGATCATGTCGATGTTGCTTTGGCAGACACTGGTGGCGACACCGGTGAGCAACTTCGCATCAATGCAGTTTTTCAATCCTTCCATTGTCTTGTTGAGCACGTTGAGTCGGCCGCGCCGTTCATCGCTGACAATCTCGCTTCCTTCGATGGAAATCAGCGGCGTGACATTGCCTGCTCTGCGGAAGTCCTGGGCCATCTCGGGTGTGATCAATTGGCCGTGCGTGAAGAGTTGGAAGTAGCTGCTCTTGTTCTGCTGGAGGATATCAATCAGTTGTGGGTGAAGAGTCGGTTCGCCGCCGAGAAGGCCGTAGAAGTTGTTGCCATGCGCCTTGGCGTCGGCGATAATCTGATTCATTTTCTCCAGTTCGATCTTGTGCGACGGGCCGTCCACCTTCACCCAGCAACCCTGGCACCGCAGATTGCAACTGTTGATAATGCTGATGTAGAGGAACGGCGGAAAGTGAATGCCCTTCTTGAGCCGCTTTTTGAATTTCTGGACCGATCGCATGCCCTTGTAGCCGAAATTCCACATGAACTTCCACAAACACCGCTTATCGACGGTGGTGATGATGCGTTTGGAAAGGCTGTAGAGCATTTGGGATTTCGGATTGGGGATTTCGGATGGCGGTGGCCAAGCACGCAACCTCATCTGAACGTCTTGCACGAAGCATTGTTACAAGTCGGTCCATGGTAAACGCGATGGTCGCCGTTCACCAATGTTTTCTTCCCCTTAAAAAGACGAAACAGTCTGGATAGCTAGACCGGGTCCGCGCCGTATTGCCGGGCCCGCTCGGCCGCCTCGCTGGCCTTTTGCTGAATCTGGTCCATTGAGGGCAGCGACGCCAACACTTCATCCGGCACGTCCAGTCCTTCCGAGAGTTTTTTCAGGCAGCGCATGCGCTCCTTGAGGGCTTTGTCCTCGTCGCGCTCCTTGGCAAAGCGACTTTTCGCTTTGACCGAGCGGGTCTTGAGTGCTTCGTAAATGTCGCCGCCGAGTAGGCTAGAGATGTCAACTTTCATCTGTTCCCGTTTGACATCTTCGTTGTTGATTTCATCGCCATTGATCGGGCCATTGCGATACTTGGGGAAGAGAATCGCCACCTCGGGGCACACGCGCGAGCAGGCGGGGCAATCGGTTTTACAGTTCGTGTTGTTTTGAACCTGAATCGTTTCGTTGTCGTCGACACCGTAGACATCGAACAGGCAAAACGAGAGGCATTGCATGCAGTTGGTGCAACGATCGAAGTCGATCACAGGGAACCAGGGCTTCCACTGGCCGGGATTGGAGGCGTTGCCATCGCTCCGTTGCTCACCCTTCCGGATGCGAAGTTGCTCGGCTGTGTTGAGCAAGTCTTCACCGGCGTGATCGGGCTCGACGCGGTGGATGTGCAGATCGACGTCGGCATCGCCAGCACCGCCCTGCAGTGCATCGTCGGAATCGAATCGGCCGAACACCACCATCGCGCGGCTGTCATGTGCAGCAACCTGACCGTTGTCGGTCGAGCGGGTCACCGCATAACCACCTTCGAGCAAAGCCTTGAGGGCGTCGAAACGCTGATCGGATTCAAACTTCTGGCTGCCTTCGCCCTCGTAGACGACGACGCGGAGGTCGGGATTGCCGGATTTTTTGGGATTGGGTTTGACCATGGGGGACTCAATGAATCAACGTCGAATGGAGCGAAGGATTGAACAGCGGCGGCGGGCAGTCCCCGTCACTTCGTGGCTGAATTGTCCTTTTCGAGCATACGGTCACACACGTCGTCCGCCGAATCTGTACGCATGT
>JANQKH010000719.1 GCA_028281215.1 Phycisphaeraceae bacterium
CGACCCCGGCATCGACGGCGTCGACGTCACCTACGACGACCAAACCTTCAAACTCCAGCACGGCGACGTCTGCATCGCCGCCATCACCAGTTGCACCAACACATCCAACCCCTCCGTCATGGTCGCCGCCGGCCTGGTCGCGAAGAAAGCCGCCGCGCTCGGCCTGACGCGCAAGCCCTGGGTCAAAACGTCCCTCGCTCCAGGCTCCAAGGTCGTCACCGAATACCTCAACAAAGCCGGCCTGTCCGATGACCTCGACGCCGTCGGCTTCAACCTCGTCGGCTACGGCTGCACCACCTGCATCGGAAACTCCGGCCCACTCCCAGCGCCCATCAGCGAAGCGATCAACGAGCACGACCTCGTCGCCTGCTCCGTCCTCTCCGGCAACCGCAACTTCGAAGGCCGCATCGGGCCCGACATCAAAGCGAATTACCTCGCATCGCCACCGCTCGTTGTCGCTTACGCCATCGCCGGTACAGTCAACATCGATCTCAACAACGATGCCATCGCGCAAGACAAAGACGGCAACGACGTTTTCCTTAAAGACATTTGGCCGACCACTCAGGAAGTCGCCGACACCGTCGCCGCCTGCGTGCAACGCGAAGACTTCATCGAGCAATACGCCAACGTGTTCGAAGGCTCGGACGATTGGCAGGCTGTCGCGTCACCCGAAGGCGCGCTGTTCGAATGGCAGGAGAGTTCCACCTACGTGCAGGAACCCCCCTTCTTCGTCGGCCTCACGCCTGACCCCAAACCGATCGAAGCGATCCAAGGCGCACGCTGCCTCGTGAAGGTGGGCGACTCGGTCACCACCGATCACATCAGCCCCGCCGGCGCGATCAAGAAGTCCACGCCCGCCGGCCAGTTCCTCGTCGACAGCGGCGTGTCGCCGGCCGACTTCAACAGCTACGGTTCCCGCCGTGGCAACGATCGCGTGATGGTTCGCGGCACGTTCGCCAACATCCGCGTCCGCAACCAACTCGCCCCCGGCACCGAAGGCGGCTACACCAAGTTCTTTGGCGCCAACAACGGAGCCGAAGCGAAAGCATCCGACACCGACTACCCCTACATCTTCGACGCCGCCGTCGCCTACGGCAGCGCGAACACGTCCGACCCCGGCCTCGACGTCAGCGACAACGCGACTCCCCTCGTCGCCCTCGCCGGCATCGACTACGGCATGGGCTCGTCCCGCGACTGGGCCGCCAAGGGCACCTTCCTCCTCGGCATCAAAGCCGTCATCGCCGCCAGCTTCGAACGCATCCACCGCTCGAACCTCGTCGGCATGGGCGTGCTCCCCTTGCAATTCAAAGAAGGCGACACCCACGAAACGCTTGGCCTCACCGGCGAAGAAACCTTCGACATCGCTGTCGATGACAACGTCCAACCCGGCCAGGACATCCAGGTCACCGCCACCAAACCCGACGGCAGCACCATTGCGTTCGCCACTACGTGTCGCATCGACACCCCGGTCGAAGTCGACTACTACCGCAACGGCGGCATCCTCCACACCGTCCTCCGCAACATGGCAAAATCCTAAATAGCCCCCCGCATGCGGGGGGAAAACGCCACCACAACCGAAACGCGCACCGCAAACAGATTTCAACACGAAACTGTTTCCTGTCGCATTCCCATGAACCGCACAGTTTTCCCAGGGCATGCCCGGGGCTATATTGTTTGAACAACCAACCGGGAGATGCGCATGTCCACCGTCGCCATCCACCTCATCTGGACAACCTACATGACCTGGCCGCCCGGCGATTCACGCGGACACTGGTCACCCCTCTTCGATTTCTATGGCCACCTCATCGACACCGGCCACAAACTGCAACTGCCGGACAACCACACAAAACATCACGCCACCGTGCTGGCCAAAGAACCACGCAAGGTGTTACCACCCAACGAAATCACCCTCGTCGCCAACACCATCGGCCAATTGACCAACCAAATAGCCCCCGGCATGCCGGGGGAAACACAACGACAATCCGACGCGCAAGAGAAACCACGAACGACGTCCGTCAACACAACAACAAACCCAACCGCCAACAACACCCCACCCCATACCCCCGGCATGCCGGGGGCTATATCGAAGAAGATCCAACCCATCGAAGGCCTGCGCATTCACGCCGCTGCGATTGAACCCACCCACGTCCACCTGTTAATCGCGCCAATCAACATGGAACTATCCAAACTCGTCGGCCGCATCAAATCCCAAACGTCCAGCGCCTTGGGCGCGTTACCCCAAAACCAGAATCGTTCGCGCACCTGGACAGCCGGCTATTGGAAAGTCTTCTTGTTCGACGAACCCACCACCATTTCCGTGCAGCGCTACATCGAACAACACAACCAACGCAACGGCCTACCGCCCGCGCCTTTTCATTGGATCGAACCCATATAGCCCGCCGCATGCGGCGGGTCACGCCACCATCACCTGAACGCGCACCGCCAACCAGAATCAACATCCAATCTGTTGCCTCCTGCCTGTCCTTTGATCGAACGCCCACCCCCGGCATGCCGGGAGCTAAAAATTTCGCGGCCGGGGCCACATCCCCATCGACGATCGCCTAAAACCCGGCCAGGACATTCAAGTCACCGCCACCAAACCCGACGGCAGCACCGTCGCCTTCACCACCACCTGCCACATCGACACCCCGGTCGAAGTCGACTACTACCGCAACGGCGGCATCCTCCATACCGTCCTCCGCAACATGGCGAAATCGTAAATGTATAGCCCGCCGCATGCGGCGGGAAAATGCAACGATGCCCCCGCGCGCACCGCAATACACGGTTGCGCTCGATTTGATTCTTGTTTCATTCCTGTTGACTGAACGATTACCGCCGGCATGCCGGCGGCTATATGATGCGATCACCAACACCGGGAGATGCGCATGTCCACCGTCGCCATCCACCTCACCGACGCCGGCCACAAACTGCAACTGCCCGACAACAACACAAAACATCAAGCAACCGTCTTGGCCAAAGAGCCACGCAAGGTTTTATCGCCTCAAGAAATCACCCTCTTGACTTGAGCAGCAAAATAGCTTACAATTTGTATACTTAATGAGGTGCGACATGCAGCGGTTACCAAATCAGCGGGAGGGCTTGATTCTTGGGATCTTACTTACAGGTGAGAAGTATGGCCGTGAAATTCGTAACGAATTCGAGACTATGACACGTACAAAGTTTCCATTAGGGTCGTTGTATGTGACGTTGGATCGAATGGTTCAGAAGGGATTCGTTAAATGTCGTGATGGAAGCCCAAAAGCGGAATATGGGGATAGTCGACGAAAATATTTTGCTTTAACGGCGGAGGGTCACTCTGCGGCGAATGCTGTTCGTTCATTTCTTGGATTTGATGTGCTAGGCAAGGAGGCATAGCTGAATGAAGCGATTTACCCCACGAAAAGCAAAACTCCTTTTTGATCTGATGAAGACTCAGGCAGCAACTGATTGCCGTCATCTCGATAAGTCGGGATATCAGGTTGGTGAAGATAGTATTAGTAAGCGTTTTTTTGATGCCGAGAAGGACTTGTGTGAAGATGCTCTTTTCAATGGTCGAAACCGTCGCGCGTTAACCCGATTGAAGGCGCGATTCAGAACTTGGTTCAACAACACATATCCAGGTTATGACGGCGACAGTGAAGTTGCAATCGTCGATTATCACGAATTGCTAGAGGTAATATGTTCAACCAGTAGACGGATTCGGCGTATCGAAAAACGAGAATCCCGAACAAATGGTTGGATGGATTTCCTCGGGTGGTTGGTGCCAAGGAAGTATAGAGAAGCGGTTATCTGCGATATTTACGATGACGTGAATGAATTGCGCCAGCGTGGTATACCGGAGGGCTTGGTGGTTGTTCAAGCAACTTATCAGTTTTTGATTGCATCCCTCGCACTCAATCGTAGAGCACTCTGGATTACACTAACGGCAATTCTCGCGAAGATTGTGGGTGGCAAGTGAATGTTTAGTCGAATCACCGGCATCGGCCGCGTGGCATCGGCAGAAGAACGCACCCATCAATGAGAACACGGCATTCAATCGCCCGGCAAGGTGCCGGGCCTACGGCCTGAGGATGATTGATCGAATCGTTCACGCGATCTTGGCGCGTTTGCGTTTCTGCTTGATCGGCATGTACCGTTCCGGCCGTCGTCTTCGGCGGTCGCCCCGGCGTTTGGTTTCGGGGTGGGTGCCTTTCCTGGTGTCGAGGCATTGTCGGCAGAGCATCGTGCGGGGGGCGAAGAGGATGCCGTAGCGCCAGGTGAGTTGGGCGATGGTGTCGGCGGCGACGGTGCGTTGGTGGAGGGTCAGTGAATCGATCCAGCGTTGGGCGGTCATCGCGTCTTCGTATTCCTGCGGCCAGCAGAGGGGCATCAACAACATGCGGACGCGTTGCGGGCAGCCTTTGGGTTTCGCGCCGAGCGGTGCGTCGGACAGTGGTGCGAGGCGGGGGTCGTTGGCTGAGCCGCGCGGGCGGACGAGGGTCATGGCGTGGCCTGCTTCGATGTCCATCTTCTTCGGCGTGCACTGGCCGCGTGTTTGGTAGGCGCGGCGGGCGTCGGCGGTGCGGTTGTCGGGCAGGACGCCGGGGCAGATGAGGTAGTACTTGGGTAAGGCGGGGCGATTCACATAGCCCCCGGCATGCCGGGGGTGGTCGTCCTGTTGATCTTGAACCTTCCGGCCATCACCCTGAATCGAATGTTGAATCAATTCGTTTCCATCGGGTGGCCGATCGTGCGCAGTTACGATATCGTTCGTGTGAACCAGATTGGAACTGTGATGATTTGTTAGAGCGTTACCCGCCGCATGCGGCGGGCTGTATGAGCGCGGGTAGATCCATTTTTCGAGGCGTACGTGTTGCGTCCAGTCGTCGGGGACGCCGAGGGTTTTGCCGTTGCCCAGAAGGTTGGCCCAGGCGTTGGTGCCTAGGCGTTCTTCGGGGAGGGGTTCGTCGCGTTGGTCGCGTGGGATGCCGCGGACGTTGGTGGCCCATCGTGGTTTGCCACGGGCGTCATGGATGCGGCCGTCGCCGCAGCCGCCCATGGTTTCGGCGATTTCTTTTTCGCGTCGGCGATGGCGCATGGCGTTGGCTCGGGCGGAGCGGTGGTCGCCGGCTTGTGCGCGCGGGATGCGGAACGCCGCCATGATTTCGAGGTCGTGTTTGGTGAGTTCGTAGACGCCGGTCGCGACGCGGCCGAGGTTGTTCTTGGCGGATTTTTCGTTGGGGAGTGATCGCACTTTGACGCGCGTGTCACGAACGCGGTGTCGGCCTCGCAGTCGGGCGGCTTGTCGAACATGGACGCAGCCGGCGAGTTGGCGGACTTCCTTGAGGCGAATCTCGAAGCAAGCGGAGCGGTCGAGATTGCCGGCGTTGTTGAGCCAGGAAGGCGGATAGGCGAGAGTGAGCAGGGCCGGCAGAGGTGGTATTTGCATGGCCGGTATAATACCAAACAAAAACCGATAAATCAAGTTAGAAGGGGACGGGTGATTGAATCTTCAAGTTCCTCCGGCCAACAGGGGCATCAGCAACACCCAGCACCCGATTCGCCCCATGTGTCACTTACCAATCCGTTACAGATTGGGGACAGCCGTCATGTACGATGCATCAATTCTACTTTATGGTGTCGTTGGGTATAGCTGGGCGTAGATGAGAGTGAAGTTGGCGCTCTTGATGAAGACCTGTTCTCATGGAGGCATAAAACGATGACAAGACTTTTAACCGTGACTGTCGCCGTCGCCTTGGTTTTCGGTCACCTGGCTGCTGCGGGTGCTGCAGAATTACACGATGTGTTTTTGCAGCCCAAGCCGGGTGACCAGCCGTCGGAGGATCAGGCGTCGCAGGATCAATGGCGGGCTGAAGCGGAGGGATACATCGCGCAGCTGGGCTCCAAACAGTTTGTTGTGCGTCAACGTGCTTCCAAGGCGCTGCGTGCGATGGGCAAGCGGATCCTGCCACTGGTTTACAAGCACCTGCGCACAGCGAGATCGGAAGAGGCGAAGCTGCGGCTCCGCCAACTCGTGGACGACCTCTCGCTCCTGAGCAAGTTCGGCGGCGGGCTCGATGGGTGGACGTTGCTCGGCGGGCGACTCACTCACGAGCGTGACGCGAAGTCCGGCGGGCATCTCGTGTGCAAAGACACCGAGTCCACCGACATGTACCTCAAAGCCCCGAGCAAGTTCACCGGCGACCTCTCTTCCTTTGCCGGCGGCGTCCTGCAGTTCAATCTGAAGGACTTGAGCAAGCCGAACCAGCGGCCGTATCCAGTGGTCGGATTGGTGTTGATCACCAGTACCGAGGGGGAAATGTCGCGCGACATCGTGCCCGGCCAAATCAGCCACAGTTGGCAAACGTTTGGGATACCGCTGGACGCACACGCCTGGAAAACAGAGCCGAAGAAGTTCGAGCGCATTCTCGCCAACGTGACGGGAATCGTGGTCTACGTGGAGAACTCCTCAACGGCCGAGGTTGTCGCCTTCGACAGCTTCCGCATTTCCAGTTCGGACATTTGGCCGTTAACCGAAGCAGCGTTCAAAGCGAGCGACAGCAACAGTGATGGCCGGCTGAATCGGGATGAGTTTCCCGCGGACTTGCGCACGCTATGGGGAGGCTTGGACGTCAACGCGGACGGCTGGGTGGACAAGGCAGAGGCGGGGGTGAAGTAGGACGTCTTTCGTTGGGTCACCGCCACTAAACCCGACGACATCACGGTTGAAGTCGAGTACTAACACAACAGCGACATCCTGCACGCCGTCCAGCGCAATAGGGCGACGCCGTGATTGGCGATCCCATTGGCCTACCGTCGTCTTGATCAATGCGCGTGTTTGATCATGTCACGGCAGGCTTTGGCGCATTTGCGGCAGGACTTGGCGCATGCCTGCATCACTTTGTCGTCCGGGAATTTTTCGCATGCTTCGGCGCACTTGTCGCATGCGTCCGCGCAAACCTTGCAGATATCGACAGACAACGGTCCGCCGCGGGAGACGATGGATGCCGCGACGCCGCAGATGTCCGAGCAGTCCGCACACAATTTGAGCGTGGACAAGTGGCTCTTGTGGCCACCTGCGACGTGGGAGACGCAGTGGGCGTGGCAGGTGCTACATTCAATCTGACAGTCTGCACATGCTTTCGCACACTTTTCAAAGTGCGAGCCTAGCTCATGATGGTGGTGATGATGTTTGTGCTTGTCTGCATTGGCGGTGTTGCCCAACAGGGTCATGCCGGCCAGTGATGTTCCTGCTGCGACGATAGCTTGGCGACGATTCATCGTGGTGCTCCGTGAACATTTATAGCTTTCTAGTACGAACGGGCCGGATCGCCCATTGGTTTTTCGTTAAGACATCGTGGGAAAGGAAAGGCAGGGCGCCCCACGGGGCAGTTAGGGCGCGACCTGCCGTAAGTGTGCTCGATGCAGTTGATTCAGTGCGAGCGATAGTAGTTACGCCGTCCGTTGATGTATCGCGGAAACGTGATGTTGCCGCGTCGGCTGGGGTAGTACCGTTGACTGTAGAAGTAGCCTCGCTTTGGGACCACCACTTTCTTGACCGTGTGTCTTTTTTGATGAAAACCGAGGCCGCGGAAGATGGAATCAACAACATTGGTTTGACGATGCTGGCGATGGGCGTGATGCCGGTGGTGTGACTCGGCCGACGCCTGGTTTGTTGTAAAACCAAACGCTGCAATCATTGCAAAAACGAGAATGACGGGAATAAAAAACGATGATGTCAATTGGCTGAACATACAGCTGTCCTTTCGGGTTAGAGGCGTTCGGCGTCATGACGCTTCTGCCCCCTGTGATGCGAAAGGCGCTGTCCACGTTACAGCAAGTTAGTTGGGTGGAGCGTATCGAGGGCTTTGACACTGGCGGGCAAGCCACCAGTGTCACCTTGTCAGGCCTTGCTTGTGTTACGCGATCTTGGCGCGTTTGTGTTTCTGTGTTTCTTTGCCACTGATATGTACCGTTCCGGCCGACTTCGTCGGTGTGCGCCTTAGCGTTTGGTTTCAGGGGGTGCCTTTTGTCGTGTTGAGGCATTGCCGGCCGAGCATGGAACCGCATGCTCCTTCCTGCGTCTGACAACGAGACAACCTCGTTGATCCGCTAACGGAGATTGCCTTTGTTTTTCAGGTCTGTTTTATCGTTGCTGTTCTCGTCGCTCTTATGTGTCCCCTCTGCTCTGGCAGATGAGCCGATTTCGGGGGTTTTGAACGTGAAACCGACCGGGGGTGGGCGCGGGATTGTTGGCGCGGTCGCCTTTCCTCATCAGAAGATTGAGTCACTCGAAGAGGCTGCGAAGACGTTCGACGCAAAAAGCCTGGCGAACTTGAAGAAGCAGGTTGATTTCGACAAGCGATTTGTCCTCGTTTTCGCATGGTCGGGCTCAGGCCAGGATCATCTTGACTATGTCGTCATGGAATCCTTTCCCGAGCAGGTTCGCTTCCGTTTTCGAGCAGGGGAGACGAAAGATCTGCGCGATCACTACAGGGTTTATTCCCTTCGCAAGAACGTGCGTTACGGTTTTGCAGACAGGCCTGATCCGAAAACCAACGAAGGCGCGGATCTGAAGGAAGTGATAGTTACGCCGAGCAAGCCACATCTGTTGTCGGACAAGCGGACACGCCTGTCGATCAAGAAAGACACCTGGTGGAAAAACCGGCAGCGCGGCGGTTACCCGCAGCTTCAAAACGATGACATGACACTGGCCATTGTGCCCAACACAGTCATTGCGAGTGGTGGACGGGTGTATTACCTCGATCCGCCGAAGGAATACAAGTTCGGCGAAGTGCGCGAGTCTGACGTGATTCATACGATTGTCGATTCATGCAAGTTTTCCATCCTCAGTGAGAAAGCAAAAGCGCCGACCATTAAGTTAAAAAAAATGAACGGTTACGTATCTTTCTATTGTGACAATCGCAATGCCGTCGATGGTGGTATGGTCAAGGGCAAAGGCTATCACTTCGTCGCGTTGCGGGTCGAACGGGCGGAAATCTATCGACGCGCATCATCCAATGTGCTGGGCCCGGGCATGGATCTCGATGTGGTGACCAACTTCGGCGTCAAGCGAATTCGCCTTGAGTATATGCAGGAGCAGAAAGTCACCATCGGACCGGAAACAATCACGCTCAAGTCGATCAACTATGACCATCCCACCAGATCGGTAGCGGTCAAGGTTGATACGGAACCGAAAGCCGACAAGGCCGCGGCCGTCATTGTGAAGTACGGCCGAAATGCGTTGCATTAATTCTGGTTATCCACGCTTAAAAATATAAAGAGTGCCCGTCACGGTCCACGAAGGCCAGCGGCACCCGACGAACTAATCCAATCACCCGGAAACGCGCTGGGCTTACTGGCTATCGCCCTAGGTTTTGCTCAATCGCCTTCTCGATCCGCTTGACCCGCCAAGCAATCTCGGCGTCATCGCTTTGCCGGTGCGGCTTGAGCAGTGGAATCACCTCGGTGTCCAATTCGATCAGTCGCTTGCTTGCTTTCTCCCGTTCATCGAAATCTTTCGCTCCCAGTTGCTTGATCAATGGGGCGATGTCTTTAGCGGTCAGTGGAGAGGGCCTCGATTTGCGTTGATCATCAAAGATCGCCTGCATTTCTTTCTCGGTCAGGGCTCGTTTCCAAATCATGACGTCATCAATCTGCCCGTCGAACTTGCGCGGCCTCTCCAGTGCGTAAGCAGCGTGACCGATTCGAAGCGGGAACGGCGACGGCGTGTACGCTTTTTTGACTTCGTTCGTTCCTTCCAACTGGCCATTCACAAAGACCCGGATCTTGGCGCCATCAAAAGTTCCCGCGACGTGGGACCATTGATTCACGGGAAATCGCGTTTTTCCACCGATGCTGACCCAACCCCCGGCGCCAACCGTGAGCCCGATGTAGCTTGGCGCATTGGGCTTGGTGGAGGATGTTCCCCATCCATAGGTGTTGCAACGAAGCACGAAGCCGCGCGCTTTTCCATTCAGCCAATCGTGTTTGCAAACAACTGACCCGTGTGAGTTGATGCGTCGGAGTTTGATCCATGCAGACACCGTGAAAGCGGGACCGTTGAAATCGGGATGGTTGGCTGTTTCCACATAACCCGATTTCACGTTGTCTTTGTGAACGAATAAAGCTGTTCCGCCTGACGGTGCGGCGCGGAAGAGGGCTTTGTTGCTCTTCCCTTCATGTTGCCTCCCCAATTGATTCGCAACAGCTTGATCCGTGCGATTGTCGAAATCGTAGTGAAGGACAAGTCCTGTCTGCCCAACCTCATCTGGCCGCGTGTTTTCCGGCTGAGCGCCAACACAAAAGTGCGTGAGCGACAAGATGACCACCATCTGTACTGAATTGGATATGTTTTTCAATTGATGGCGCCCCTCTGTT
Organism: Phycisphaeraceae bacterium; assembly: GCA_028281215.1. GTDB lineage: Bacteria > Planctomycetota > Phycisphaerae > Phycisphaerales > Phycisphaeraceae > JANQKH01. Next base: position 10,360 of record JANQKH010000719.1, read on the forward strand.
GAATGCGAGTCTCAATGATTTAATTTGATTATAACGATGCCTTGTGGTTCTTAGCTCATAGCACGAAGGTATCACTTGTATAACGTCTCCCTATCCGACGCGCACCTTCTTTGACCATGTATACCGGCCAACCCATATCACTCGTCCACAAATCTGGAAAGACGCTGATCCGACTGGCTCAAATTTGTGACAGTGTCTCGGGAACATGGACGGATACCGAGCGTCTGATCTCCAGAAGTTGTCGGCATGAACGGACGGGTTGCCGAGCACCGCCAGTCGGGATTGCGCACCAGCCGCCAAGCTTGTTGAGATTCCAGAATTTTTTAGGAGTACGGCCGTGTTGAAGTTGTCTATTGCGTTGATGGTGTTGATTGCTTCAATCTTGATGTGTTCTTTGACACAAGCCGATCAACGAGTCCGTGCGTCCGAGTCGCCGGCGTTGAAAGAAGGGTATGTGTTCCATCATCGGCTGAACGCCATCGTACTCACGCAGGGAATGGGCAACCAAGGCAAATTGAACGAGTTGGCGATGCAGCAGGTTGACATGAAACTACGTGCGATCGTTGCCAAGTTCCCTGAAGTCAAAGACATTCACGCGCGGCCGCCGCACAGTCTTGACTGCCTTAGTGTGACGTTTGTTCCGATTGCTGACCGGAATGAATTTGATAAGTTGAACAAACAGTACGGTGCCTCGAAGTTTATCGATTTTCCCGGTCTTCGATCGATGACTCTGAACTTCCCGCAGGACATGGACGTACCCAGCCTGGCCGAGGAATACAAGAAACTGGCGTGTGTTCGTGACGCTTATCCCGATCCCACGGTCGGTGACGGCAATGAGATCTTCTACTTGCGTAAGAACGGCGATCATCTGTTCGTGTTCAAAAAGGGCTGGGGTGATTGTCCGTCCGGATGTATCAACAATCACTTTCATTACATCAGTTATGACCCCGATACGAAAAAGATCAAAAAACACGGCGAACTGAAGAACATGCAGGACGCCGGCTTTCCGCTGTGGGGCATCCCGCGTCGATACACCATCAAACCATTTGAGAACTACGATGACCTGATCGAAAAATGCAAGTCTGAACAATGGTGGGTTGCCCTTCACTCGTTGCACGTTGTGGGTCGACTGATCACTACAGATCACATTGCATTTGGAAGCGAAAGCAAGGATGCCTTTGCCAAACTCAAGCATGGGATCTTGGCAAACAAGCAGAAAAGTCTCGCGGTTTATGTCGATGCTCTGTCGTCCAAAGACGACCAAGTCCGAGACGTGGCGTGGCAGACGCTGAAGCATTTGAGCGGAAAACGTTACAAAGCAACCGATGTGAAGAGTTGGAAATCCTGGCTGGATAGCGACGCCGCTCGCACGTTCACCTTTGCAGATCCTGATCAGCCGGCCGTTGAGAACGATGCGTCGTTCGAGCAACCGGAAGAAGATTGATCGCTGGTTCGCCCAAACGAGCAGACCTGTCCATTATTTACATTCGTTTTACACGGCAGGAGCCGCTTGGGTCTTATAGTGAGAGGATGAAAACCATCCCCTCCCTTATCGTCCTGACCGCCACCGTGCTCGCCGTTACGCCGCTCGCTCACTCCCAACACAACGCTTCCAGCCCGCCTTTGGTTTCCGTGACCGGTGAGGCCGAGATTCGGGTTGCGCCTGACGTGGTGGTGATCACCTTCGGTGTCGAAGTCCGCGCAACCAAGCTGGACGACGCGGTCGCCGCCCATGCCGAAAAAATCGCCCAGCTCATGGGGCACGTCAAGGAACGAGGCGTCGAGGGAAAACACATCCAGACGGACTACATCAACATCCGCCCGGCCTACGACCATCGCACGTCGCGGACCAAGCCGGCTCACTACGAGGTTAATAAGTCGGTGACCGTTCGCGTGACGGATATCAAGAAGTTTGAAGCCCTGCTCGCCGGCGCGTTGAAGAACGGGGCAACGCATGTGCACGGCATCCAGTTCCTCACCACGGAGCTGCGCAAACACCGTGACGCCGCCCGCGCCAATGCGATCAAGGCCGCGAAAGAAAAAGCAACCGACCTGACGAAGGAACTCGGCACGTCCATCGGACGGGTTTATTCGATCAACGAAAACAC